>JAPLKA010000044.1 GCA_026388315.1 Pseudomonadota bacterium
ATGATTATGTAAAACTTATGACAACCAATGCCTGTCAGAACTGCGATTTATTCAGGATAGATTTAACTAATAAAGATTTAACCGCATCTATTCTTGATAACGCAAAATTATCAGATACTGATTTCACAAAAACAGAATTATATTTTGCAAGTTTAAAAAAAGTTTCTTTGGATATTGCAAATCTCTCAGGTGCAAATCTCACTGGAGCAAATTTAGCTGGTGCAAATCTCACTGGAGCAAATTTGTTTAATGCAAACTTATCTGAAACAGATCTTACCGGCGCAAACTTAACCGGCGCAAACTTAACCGGCGCAAAGCTTTTTAAGGCTAATCTTTCTCGTGCAAATCTCACTAATGCTAATCTTACACGTGCAATTTTATCGGATGCAAATGTGACACGCGCAATTGTTACAAATGCAAATCTCAACAAAGCGACTATGAGAAGTACAAACCTCGCAGGAACAAATTTAATCCGTTCAGATTTATCTGGGGCAGATTTAATTGATGCTAACATGTTCTGTACTGACTTACATTACGCAAATCTTACAGGTGTTCGTATGCATGGAGCTGATCTCACAAGTGCAGATTTGAGTCGCGCAAATTTAAAAAACTCTGATCTTACTGGTACCAATCTTAGCAGTACAGATCTTTATTTTGCTGATTTTTCCAGTGCCAATCTCACTAATGTAATTATGTTCAGATCCGCTGTATCTAAGGCAATTTTTTCAAATACAATTCTTACCGGTGCTACGTTAGCAAATGGTAAGGTGTTTATACCTGGAGTAAACGATAATCCGAATATAGAGTACCAACAGCAAAAACAATAAAAATCTTAATAAGCAAACTTTTAACTATAAATACAGGTATACTTATGCAAAATATTCATTTGCTTTAACTCTTTGCTTCTTTTAAAATAATATAATGAAATCACTTAATATAAAAATAAAAGGAATGTTCTTCTGAGGCGTCATGATTTATTTAGATAATGCAGCTACATCATTCCCAAAACCAATAGAATCTATTCAATATTTGAATAATTTTATTCAGGGCATTGGTGGAAATCCAGGAAGAAGCGGGCACAAGCTCTCTGTTGATGCAGCACGAATAATCTTTGATGCACGTGAAAAATTAACGAGTTTCATTAATGGTAAAAATTCAGAAAGATTAATTTTTACTCAAAACGGAACAGAGTCTTTAAATCTTGCTATATTGGGATTTCTCAAAGAAAAAAATCATGTCATCACAACTTCACTGGAACACAACTCTGTAATGAGGCCATTAACTTTTTTACAAAAAGAAAAACAAATTGATATTTCTATTATTCAATGTTCTTTTGATGGAATACTTGACATACAAAAAATAAAAAATTCTATTCGCCACAATACAAAGGCAGTTATCATAAATCATGGATCAAACGTTATCGGCATTGTACAGCCAATAAAAGAAATTAAAAAAAATATCGGCGACATACCCATCATTGTTGACGCATGTCAGACAATAGGTTCAGCACCTATCGATATACAACATGACAACATAGATATCCTTTGCTTCTCTTGTCATAAGTCACTCTATAGTATACAGGGTCTCGGTGCTATTTATTTAAGAAACGGTATCGAACTCACACCACTTAAATTCGGCGGAACCGGCAGTAAATCAGAATCAGTAGAGCATCCAGAATTCATGCCAGATAAATATGAATGTGGAACACCGAACACTCCTGCAATTGCATCTCTCCTTGGAGGGCTTACATTCATCGAGAAGACAGGCTACAACAGGATTCTTAAGAAAAAAAAGTCGTTAATAAAAACATTCTTAAATAGAATTTCTGAAATAGATGACATTATTTTTTATGGTAATTATAAAAACGAAAATAACATTCCTGTTATGTCAATAAATATAAAAAATAAGTTGCCATCAGAGGTTGGTTATGAATTAAATAAGAAAGAAATATATGTGAGAGTTGGTCTTCACTGTTCTCCTATGGCACATCAAACGATAGGAACATTTCCCGAAGGCACAGTCAGAATCGCACCCGGATATTTTACAACCGAAGACGATATTGATATTTTCATAGAGGCACTAAAAGATATTGCAAGAAAATAAAAATATTTACTATTTACTTTTCCATACCATTCACGATGTGCTAAAAACTGAAAAGTTGCTTAAAGCACATGGCTGTAATTTTGAACTTGTTCCTGTCCCCAGAAATCTCAGTTCTGACTGTGGTTCATGCATAAAGTTAAAAGGCAATATTGAAGATGTGTTGAAACAGGTAAACAAAATTGAGATTGATAGATGTTTTTTGTTTGATGGAAAAACCTATACTGCCCTTATTGCCCCTTCCGGGCACATTTCCTGACAGCAATAGCATCGTATGCATTTTTTATAATCAAAAAACGGCGTTTCTTGAGATTCTGAAAGTGCACCTGCCGGACACACCTTTATGCATACTTTGCAGTTCTTACAAATGTGAGAATTTATTTTTGGTTTTTTTATAAAAAAACTACTCAAAATTCTTTTAACAAGTTGAGGTAGGTTCCAATCGGTGTTCATGGTAGCAGGTAATTGAAAATCAGAGAATGTCTCCCTACCCCTACCCCCTCCCATTAAGGGAGAAGAAACATGGATAACCTCATAGTCTCCTATCAATCGGTGCTGTAAAGCTAATGCGCTAACAGGCAATAAATAGGTTAACCCAACCATCTTCTCAATTGCGTGATCAAGCATAAAGGTGTTTCTGCTGAGAGCCATAAACCCTAAATCTCGTACCCGGCCACCTGAAGGACCATCTTTATCCATCCCCACAATTCCGTCAATAATAGTCAACGAGGGCTTGACAATGTTATGAATATCAATAAGAAGAGAAGCAAAAAGCATCCTGTCTCTGCCAGCCCTTAAATGCCATTTCGCCTTGTCAAAAGAGGGAATAAACCCAAATGTATTTTTTACACCCAGTGTCAACCCCATCATTGCGTGCGTTTTAAGTTTTGGAATATTTATAATAATGTCATAATCATCAGGATTTTCACCAAGCGTAAACTCTCTGTATGGGGATATTCCCTGCCACTTTTTTATCACTTTCTGGTTAAATGGTATTACTTTTAAGCCATGACTCTTAACAACATCCATGATCCCGCTGTGCAAAAGCACCTTTCCGGTCGATTCAAAACCAGGGCTATCCCCGATATAGACATCGCAGGAGTAGTCCATAAGAATTTCAGAAATTGCCCTTATAAATTCTGGATGGGTTGTCACGGCCTTATCAGGGGGGTTGGCGCTTAAGAGATTGGGTTTTAATAGAACCTTTGATTTTGCAATCTTAAAGTCTATTTCTTCAAAACCTTTGTTAATAAAATTCTTAATTTTATCAGTATCATAGGTTTCACATCTTCCTATTACTACTTTTCCGGCCATATTTTTCTTATCTTTCAAATTTTATTTCAAGGAAGGTTATGCACATATCGCCATCTTTTATTTCCCAGCAAATGCTATTGTCACCTCCACTATCTAAGTCATACTTCACCTTATAAAGTCTTTTTTGAATGTACTTATTCCCCGTCTCTCCTCTTCTATAATCTTTTAAAACTAAGTCATCGATAAATTCGGAAAGTTTTATACCAAAATCTTGTTCGAATTCAGCCTCTTCGGAGGTCGATCCTTCTTTTGTAACTAAAAGAAATTTCTCCCCTTCTTTTTCCAGATGGATGACAGTATCCCCAAAGGGGCCATAGACATCTATGATAAGTTTATCAGGATATTCAAGTTTTAATGACATGGAACCGGAATATTTCGTATTTTTCCATGCCATATCAAGCTCACAAAGAGCTTCTATATATTGAATGTTATCCGGCCACACAATCTGAACAGTCTTTCGGGGAATTAATGCACATGCAGAAATAAGGAGAAAGACAAAAATCAAAAGGGCTATCTTTTTCACTTTGCTTTTTCTTCAATACCTTTTAATTTTTCTCCGATAGCCTTCTTTTTATCCTCATTTTTTTCTAATGTCAGAGATTTTTCGTAATACTCCTTTGCTTTACCATATTCTTTTAAACTTGCGTATATATCGCCCAGATGTTCGGCAATCGTAGGGTCTTCAGGCAATCTCTGGTAAGCCTTCTGCAACTCATTGAGAGCCTTATCGAAATCACCTTTTTTATAATAGACCCACCCCATGCTATCGATGATGTAGCCATCATCAGGCTTTTTGGCTAACGCCTTTTTTATCATCTCTTCGGCTTTGTCTAGATTGATGCCTTTGTCAGCCCATGTATATCCGATAAAATTCAGGGCATTCGGGTACTCCGGGTCAATCTTCAAAACATTTTCCATATATGTTAGAGCCCTTTCTGTATCACCAGTTTTCTCGTACAACACACCTGTCTGATACAAAAGGTCCAGATTTTCAGGAATATTCTTTCTTGCCTGTTCAAGAACCTCTATCCCCTTAGGATAATCATTCTTTTCTTCATAAAGAGTGGCCAGCATCATATAGATATCTGCATCATCCTTCTTAGTCTCAAGAAATTCAGACAATTTCTTAATTCCTTCATCAATTAACCCCGATTTCATATAGAGCAAGGTGAGACTTTTAATGGCAGTTTGAAATTCCTCTGATTTAGTGTCAATCTTTAAGAATTCATCAATAGCCCTTCGCGCATCACCCTTGCCCTTGAGCGCCAGAGCAAGGTACAACCTTACCGAATTGTTCTTCGGTTTTGTTGCAAGTAATATGTTAAATTCCCTTATTGCCTCATCGTATCTCTCCTGTTCAAGATGTAAAAGACCTATTTTTACCCTCACAGAAAGATCACTCCTGTCAACATCAGACAATTTTTCAAATTCATTTATTGCCCTGTCGTACTGCCTCTGCTTGATAAATATATCGGCAATTTTCGATCTTGCCTTTTTATTAAGAGGGTCAAAAACAATGACTCTCTGGTAATACTCTATGGCCTGAGAGTAATTGCCCTCAATTTCGCAAATATTCCCCAGATCCAGAAGAGCAGGCTCAAAATTAGGTTTAATTTCTAATACTTTATTGTAATATTTCCTGGCTTCGCCATATTGCTTTAATTCTGCCTTTATTCGCCCGATATAATAGAGTGTAATGAGGTTATCGCTATCGTAGGTAAGAATTTTATCATATGTTTTTATTGCTTCTTCATATTTTTTTTCCCCTATATAAATAGAACCGAGATACAGGTATGCTTCTGTGTCCTCCTCATTCAAAACAATGCATTTCACATACATGGTTTTTGCTTTATCAAACTCGCCCTTTGCAGAATAGATGCTTCCTAATAGGATAAGGGCGCTGCGGTTGTTTTCGTTAAATTTGACTGCTTCCTGTAAAATAGGTTCAGCTTTATCGATTTCACCCTTCTTGATGTACGAAAAAGAAAGTTCACTTCTTATATCAGAAGATTTCGGATCGAAACGGAGTGCTGATTTGTAATATTCAATAGCATCATCATATTTTCCCTGAACTTCGCTCCTGTAACCTTTCAAAAAAGAAAGTATGGAGGAAGAATAATCATTTGCAGTTGCACAAAGGGGAAGTAAAACGAAAATTACGCATGTTATGAGTCTTTTCATGGACGTAATACTACCATAACTCTTTTTTAAAATCTATCAACTGAATCTAAAACACAAAATAGCTCGATTCTGTATAAGGATGTTAGTGAATCAGTTTTCCTATCCTCGTCCATCTCACATAATTAAGAACACCGTCAGATTTGTTGTTCCATGAGAAATATAATATGAGGGCTCTCCCGACAAGGTCTTCCTTCCTTACAAAACCCCAGAATCTGCTGTCAAGACTTCTGTCCCTGTTGTCACCCATGACAAAATAGGAGTCTTTGGGTACAGTAACAGGTCCCAGGTTGTCTTTTGGTGATAAGTAAAACGGGACAATCCCGCTATCGCTATAATGTCCCCACCTATCGTTGATTTTTTTTCCATTTATATAAATAACTTTGCTTTTAATCTCAACGATATCTCCTTCAATGGCAATGACCCTCTTGATAAAGTCCTTACTTCTGTCCACAGGATAACGGAATACAATGACATCTTCTCTTTTTGGGTCACCGAGGCTAAAAATTACAGTATCCGTGAAGGGTACTTTCATAACATAACTAAGCCTGTTTACGAGCAGATGGTCACCTATCAATAAAGTAGGTTCCATCGAGCTTGACGGTATCTTGAATGCCTGAATAAAAAACCCTCGCACAAAAAAGGCAATAATCGCAGCAATAACAAGCGATTCAATATATTCCCTGGTTTTACTCTTCTTTTTTTCCATTCCCTCTCCAATTCAGCATAGAGCTTAGAGCAAGGAGTTTAAACCCTCTACCCTTAACTCTCTGATCTCTGCAATTTTACATCTTATCCGGTGCAGATACACCGAGAATATCCAGACCCTTTTTAATAATCTTTTGTAGCATAAAGAGGAGCAACAGTCTCGCCATAGTGAGATTTACCTCGTTTTTCAACACCCTCGTTTTATTATAATAACTATGGAATTTCCCAACAAGGTCAATCAGATAAAACGTTAAACGATGCGGCTCAAGGTTTCTCGCACAGCCTTCCATGACATCATAAAAATGATGGATGGCTTTAATTAAATCAATCTCATCTTTCCGCGTTAAAAGGTCTATATTAATACTGCCTTCTGTCTTCTGTCTTCTGCCTTCTGCGATAAGGGTATCCACATCTATTCCATCTTCTTCCGCATTTCTGAAGATGCTCTGAATCCGTGCATTTGCGTATTGAACGTAAAACACAGGGTTTTCATTTGAAGTCTTTTTTGCAAGATCGAGATCAAATTCCAGGTGAGCATCACTCTTCCTCATAAGGAAGAAAAACCTCGCCGCATCTCTGCCAACCTCGCTCAAAACCTCTTTCAAAGTGGTAAACTGCCCTGCTCTGGTCGACATACCCACGGGTTTGCCATCTTTCAAGAGTGTAACAAACTGTATAAGAATCACCTTCAGGCTGTCTTTTTGCCCGGCAAGGGCTTCCAGGGAGGCCTTTAACCTCGGGATATACCCATGATGGTCCGAACCCCATAAATCAACTAATAATTTAAAGCCTCTCTCTAATTTTTCCCTGTGATAGGCAATATCCGAGGCAAAATACGTCTTTTCACCATCTGATTTTATTAAAACTCTGTCTTCATCCTTTTCAAATAGACTTGTCTTAAACCATAGCGCATCATCTTTTTCGTAAGAAAAACCTCTCTGTCTCAGGAATTCAAGGGTATCATCAACAATACCACTCTCAAATAGTGTAGATTCCTTATAATAGTTGTCAAAGAACACACCAAATTCTTCAAGGTCTTCCTGAATGCCCTTCATTACTTTACTACCCGAATAACCTGCCATAAATTTGATGGCCTCATCCTGATTAGCCGGAATGGGGACATTATGTTCTATCAGTTCTGCTGCAAGTTCTTTTACGTAATCCCCCTGATAAAAGTGTTGCGGATACTCAATATCTTCCCCTTTTAGTTCCCTCCAGCGTGCATAGGTTGATGCACCGAGGGTGGCTATTTGTTTCCCTGCGTCATTAATATAATATTCCTTTATCACATTATAGCCGGTATTCTTTAATACGTTTGCCAGGACATCGCCTACCGCCGCACCCCGCCCGTGACCTATATGCAGGGGGCCCGTAGGATTGGCGCTCACAAATTCTATGAGGACTTTCTTTCCATTGCCCACATCAGGCAAAAAGGCATCTATCCCTGATTCATAAATATTCATTAATGTTTGCTTCCATATTTCGTCTTTTACATAAAAATTTATAAAACCCTTGCCTGCAGACTCTATTTTCTCGCATGTATCGTTATAATTCATATTCTGAATAACTGTCTTTGCAATTTCCTGTGGATTTTTTCTCAGTTTAGGGGAAAGAAGAAAAGCGATATTGGTTGAATAATCTCCGAATTCTCCTTCTCTTGGTATCTCTACAATGGGGTCAATATTAATCTCGTAAGGGAAAATGCCTTTCCCCTTACAATTGTCACATGCCTCCTTTATGATCTCCGCTATCCTCTTTTTTATCATCACCTTTCTCCGAATGCTTTATAGATAAATCCTTCGTATAATCAGGACATCTCATGCTGACATCCTTTCCTCTTAAGAACTTTTTTTTACAGTTTTCCCGCCAGGCGCATACTATACAAAGCGAAGGTTCGTCACTCATTGTTTTCACTCCAGAATTTCTTTATATAGCGATGGTTTTCTCTCTTTTATCAAGGGCCACTCTCTTCTCACTCTTTTTAAATATTCCAGATCAATATCTGCAAGAAGAATACTGTCGCCACCGCCTGTTGGCCCTCCGATCAATTCTCCTTCAGGACTTGCACAAAAACTCATTCCATAAAAATCCTGGGCAGGTTCACTCCCTACCCTGTTCACCCTCATAATAAAAACCCCATTTGTAATGGCATTCCCAGATATAACAGTTTGCCAGATATGCTGGGATTTGAATGCACATGCTGTGGGGGCAAACACAACATCAGCGCCTTTTAGCGCAAGGATTCTTGTCCCTTCAGGGTAGAGGTTGTCCCACGAGATTTGAACACCAATCTTTCCAAATTTTGTTTCAAAAACAGGAAATCCTTTATCACCCTGAAAAAAATAATATTTTTCTTCCCAGAGAGGTATATCCGGAAGATGAATTTTCCTGTATCTCCCCAAAATTGTGCCATCGGAATCTATTACCATACAACAATTAAAATAGCGGGAACCACTTTTTTCAAAGAGAGGTAACATAATCACTGCTTCGGCTGATTTTGCCTTTTTTCTCATAATCTTAATGGTTTCGCTTCTCGTGCCTTCAGCTAAACTGAATGCATTGGCGTCTCTATCTTTAGGAAACCATTGAAGGTTGAATAATTCCTGAAAGCAGATAATCTTAGCCCCTTCCTTGAGGGCAAGATCCATTATCTTTAACGCCTTTTCAAAATTAGCGTTCCTGTCAACGGAACAAGCGAACTGAATACCTGCTATTTTCATGATATGAAAATCGTTCTCCTTCTGGGGGTAATTCGTTTCAATGTGAAAGGTAACAGATGGTAAAGAGGTGTGTCAAGGGAAAACCCACTTAAGAAATAAGGGATCGGGGGTCAGGAAGGGACAAAAAAACCCTCAAATCCTTAAACCCTTAGACCCGCGAACCCTCGAATCCTCGAATCCTTAAATTAATAATTCTCTGCCATCACCTCATAATATGCCGTGGGGTGGGCACAGGCAGGGCATTCTTTCGGGGCTTCTTTGCCTTCATGGACATAACCGCAATTCCTGCATCTCCATTTGACAATAGTGTCCTTCTTAAAAACCTTATCATGCTTAACATTGTTCAGCAATGCAAGATATCTCTTTTCATGCCCCTGTTCAACGTGCGCAATGGACCTGAATATCTGGGCAACTTCGGGAAATCCATCTTCATCGGCAATCTTTGCAGCTTCAGGATACAACACGGTGTACTCAAGATTTTCACCGGCTGCTGCTGCCTGAAGGTTTTCAGCGGTTTTTCCTATTACCCCAGCAGGGAAAGCTGCAGTAATTTCAGCCTCTCCTCCTTCAAGAAATTTAAAGAATTTCTTTGCATGCTCCTTCTCATTGTCAGCAGTATCAGAAAAAAGCCATGATATTTGCTCGTATCCTTCTTTCTTGGCTTGGGATGCAAAATATGTATATCTGTTCCTTGCCTGTGATTCTCCTGCAAAAGCAGTAAGAAGGTTTTTCTCAGTCTTTGTTCCTTTTAGGCTCTTCATGTATCATCCTCCTCATCGTTAGAATGGAAAATCAGCTTTTCCACAAGCCATGTAGCGTACAATATTCTCTCGCCGTTACCTGTTCACCCTTTACCGGGAAGAATGCCTCCGGTGCTTCCCCGGGCTTTAAGAACTGAATGTAACTCTTACCATCATGAATAATTTCAATCCAGACAATGTAATGCTTTTCTTCCATCGGATGAGGAACACCGCCAACCTTTACCTTGATGCCACCTGCTGTCTTC
Source organism: Pseudomonadota bacterium (assembly GCA_026388315.1). NCBI lineage: Bacteria > Pseudomonadati > Pseudomonadota > Pseudomonadota bacterium. The sequence goes on from JAPLKA010000044.1 coordinate 10,027, forward strand.
TCAATTACTGGAACATGTTTCTCAAGGGATGCATCAACTGTATTTTCCTTCAAAAGTACCATCGGCTGGTTGCAGCAAACAAGCTGTCCCTTTCCACCCTGCATTACTTCAACAATATTACCGCAAATACCACATTTGTAAACCTCTGATCTCTCTGCCATGATAAACCTCCTTTTTTTATTTTTGTGCCTTATCTGTGTATTCCTTCTCTAAGCAATCCCTGCAAATACCTTTGAAATAGCCATGGACTTCTTCTATCTTATGTCCATCAATCTCCTGTTTCACCGCAAAACCACATTGTACTTCCACATCAATAATACGACCGCACTTCTTACACAACAAATGATGGTGTGGGATTGTGATGTAATCGTAACGTAATTCTTCAGGCGTTATCGTAAGGGAGCTCACAAGACCTTTTTCTACAAAGGTGTTCAAAGTATTGTAAACGGTCGTCTTTGAAATCGTGGGCATCTCTTTACATAACAGATCAAAAATTGTACTCACGTTGGGATGATCACGGTTTCCTTCAAGAATTTCCAATATTTTTATCCTCTGGTGAGAGGGTTGAATGTTTTTTGAAGTAAGTTTTTTTATTAATGTTTCCATAATTGTAATAATAACATAATTATTATAATTCTAATTTAATAATGATGTCAAGCATAATTATTAAAATCAATTCCCAACATAATTTTCGCGTCTACTCTCTTCTATCTGCCCTGTCCACTATTCACTATTCACTGTTTACGGGTTTTCATTTACCTCGCGATATTTTTGTGATATTTTACATATATGTTTGGTATAGGTCTTCCTGAGATACTTGTAATACTTGTTGTTGCTTTAATTGTTGTAGGTCCTTCAAGGTTACCCGAGCTTGCAAAATCGCTTGGTAAGGCATTCAATGAATTCAAGCGGATGGCAGATGAAGTAAAAGACACAATACAAGAAGAGGTTATCAAAGAAGAACCGCCTAAAGAAACGGTTATAAGCCAGGAGACCGTTCCGGAAACAGAAAAGAAGGAAGACAACAATACTAAACCCGTCACGCATGATGCGTAACGCGTAACGAGTTTTTATTTATGACAAAACAACCCCGTACAGATGAAAAGCAGCCGTTCCTCTCCCATTTAAAGGAGCTTCGGGACAGGCTCATAGTCAGCTTCATCGCCCTTGCCATCGCCTTCGTTTTTGCCTACTATTTCAAAGAAAAGGTTTTTTCATTTCTTATGCAACCTTTTGTAAAGGTAATGCCGGAAAAAAGTTCTTTCATTTTTACCTATGTAACCGAGGCATTCATAACATACTTCAAAATATCCTTTGTTGTTGCCATCTTTATCTCGTCCCCCGTTATCCTCTATCAATTCTGGATGTTTGTTGCGCCGGGGCTTTATGAAAAAGAGAAGAAATATGTCCTTCCTTTTATTTTTTTTGGAAGCCTCTGCTTCGTTTCCGGAGCACTGTTCAGTTATTACATCATAATGCCGGTCATATATAAATTCTTTGTCAGTTACGCAGGGAATTTTATTATACCTATGCCCGATTTGAAAGGCTACATGAACCTCACCCTGAAGCTGCTGATAATATTCGGGTTAATATTCGAGTTGCCTCTTGTTGCATTCTATCTTGGCAAGGCTGGTATCATTAACCACAGAATGCTTTCAACAAAAAGAAGGTATGCAATACTCGCGATATTCATACTGAGCGCAATCATTACACCCCCGGATGTTTCAAGCCAGATATTAATGGCTTTACCAATGTGGGGGCTTTATGAATTAAGTATCATTATTACAAGATTTTTTGGGAAGAAGGTGCCAATCGATGAAACAGCTTAATATTGTGATTCTCGCTGCAGGAAAAGGCGAGCGGATGTTGTCAAAAAAACCGAAAGTAATGCATGAGATTATGGGAAAACCCATGATAGTGTATGCGGTTGAGAGGGCAAAAGAGTTGGCTCCTGTAAGCATAACCGTCGTGACCGGATTCGGGAGGGAAAAGGTTGAGGCCTTTCTGGAAAGGTACAATGTCAATATTTCCGTGCAAACCGAACAAAAAGGCACTGCACATGCAGTCCTCACGGCCAAACGGTTTATTCACGGAGGCAATATCCTCATTCTATATGGCGACGTGCCCCTCATGGAATACTCTACTCTGAATGATTTCATCTCCTTTTACAAAAAATCGGGGAATATCACATTTATGACAACCAGGGTAGATAATCCGTCAGGGTATGGAAGGGTGTTTATGGATGGCAATGTAATCAAAGATATTATCGAAGATGCCGATGCAACCCCTGAAGAGAAAGCAATACAGGAGATCAATACCGGAATATGTATTATCCCTGAAGAGTGTTTCTCCCTTCTCGGAGAGATCAAAAACAACAATAAAAAAGGTGAGTATTACCTTACCGATATATGCAAAGTGGCAAAAAACAAAGGCCTCACCGTCAAGGGTTACCATTATGATAAATCATCAGAGGTACTGGGCGTTAACGGCAGGAAAGAATTATTAGAGGCCAATTTAACAATGAAAGATAGAGTTCTCGATGCCCACATAAAAAATGGCGTGACGTTGCTTGACAGGAATGTCTACATCGAAAGTACGGTAACAATTGAAAAAGATACCATCATTTTCCCAAACTCCTATATCATGGGAAACACCACAATCGGGGAAGATGTCGTTATAGGCCCCAATACGATTATTAAAAATTCAACCATACACAACAATGTACATATAGAGGGGTTTTCCGTCATTGAAGGGGGCGAGATTAAAGAAGGTGCGGTAATTGGTCCATTTTCACGGATACGTCCAACAACCGTGCTCTAATTCGGTAAAAATGTTAACATTGGGACAGCAGCAATTACTTGTAACTATTACGAAATGAAAAAACATAAAAGCTGATAACAGCAATGAGCATGCAGCAGAGGGCGTAAAGTGAAATCACAAGGGGGAATGTATGTGTGGGATAGTCGGATATAAAGGGAAAGATGAGGCATGCGATATCCTCATTGATGCTTTAAAAAGGCTCGAGTACAGGGGGTACGATTCTGCCGGTATTGCCATTTGGCACAACAACAAGATAGTGGTGGAAAGAAAAAAAGGGAAAGTAGATGATCTGAGAAAGGTCGTCTCTAATGGGAATTTTAAAGGAACCATGGGGCTTGCCCATACCCGTTGGGCCACTCACGGAGCGCCCTCGGAGCGGAACGCCCATCCACACAGGGTTGGAGATGTCGTTGTTGTTCATAACGGGATTATAGAAAATTATATAGAGCTTAAGGAAGGATTACGAAATGAAGGTCACAAGTTTGCATCCGATACGGATACAGAGGTCATTCCCCACCTTATCATCAACCACCTTAATAAAGGGAAAGATTTTATTGAAGCGGTAAGACTTACCCTGAAAGAGCTCCATGGCTCATACGCAGTGGGCATTATGCGTGAAAAAGAGCAGGTGATGGTTGCCGCCAGAAAGGAAAGCCCCCTCATCGTTGGTGTGGGCAACAAAGAATTTTTTATAGCAAGCGACGCCCCTGCCGTTATTGACAGGACAAACAGGTTTATCTTCCTTGAAGACAATGATATGGCTGTATTCCGGGATGGTGAAATGTTTCTTATGAATACGGATGGCGAGAAGGTGGAAAGGAAAATCCATGTTGTGAACTGGACTGGCGCCATGGCTGAAAAAGGCGGCTACAGGCATTTTATGTTAAAAGAAATCTTTGAGCAGCCAAGGGCGATCTCAGAAACGCTTTTAGGCAGGTTCAAAGAAGAGAAAGGACAGGTTGACTTCGAGGAATTGGCCCTCCCTGACCTTAAAAAGGTGAATAAGATCTGGATGGTAGCATGCGGGACTTCATACCATGCCTGTATGATCGGAAAACATATGTTTGAGGCAAACTTAAGAATTCCCGTGGAAACAGATATTGCTTCCGAATTTCGTTACAGAAATCCTATTTTAAGTGAAAACGATATTCTCATCCTCGTTTCCCAATCCGGCGAGACGGCTGACACCATAGCTGCCATGAAGGAAGGTAAGCGGAATGGTGTCTATACATTGTCCATCTGTAACGTACTTGGCAGCACGCTTGCCAGGGACGCAGATGGAGTAATATTCACTCATGCAGGGCCGGAGATCGGTGTTGCATCAACAAAGGCTTTCACAACACAGATTTCCGTGTTTTTCATGCTCATGCTTCACATAGCAAAAAAACTGGGCACAATGGATGCCAATGAAATACGCGATATGATAGTAGAAATAAAGAAGATACCGCATAAAATTCAGACAATACTCGATCACGTCTCTCCCCTGGAGGAACTTGCAAGAAAATATATGACAAGTAAAGATTTTCTCTATATCGGGAGAGGCATTCATTATCCTACCGTTATGGAAGGTGCATTAAAACTTAAAGAGATTTCTTATATCCATGCAGAGGCCTATGCTGCAGGCGAGATGAAGCATGGTCCCATCGCCCTTATCGATGAAAATTTACCTGTAGCAGTTGTTTCTCCCCGCGATCAAACCTACCAAAAGACCTGCGGGAACATTGAAGAAGTCTTAGCAAGAAGAGGCAGGCTGATCCTCTTCACCGACGATCCCTCCCACGAAATGGCAGACAGGGTCGATGCTGTTTTCACTGTTCCGGAAACAATCTATGAGCTTCTCCCCATCCTTTGTGTAGTCCCGCTGCAGCTCATCGCATATTACATTGCAAACCTGCTTGGAACCGATGTTGACCAGCCCCGCAACCTTGCAAAAAGCGTCACAGTGGAGTAGTTAACAACAGCGTAAGCCCGTGGGAATCTATTGCTGGGGCTTGCGTCGCCCCCTCCGGCTGCCAAGCCGCCGGAGCCTCCCCCTCTCGCTCACCGTGTAAGCTGGATAGATTCCAATACCCGTGTAATGCCACGGGTATCCGGCGACACAAGACAAGCAGAGGACCACGCTTTCAAGCGTGGTTGAATGCATTATTATTCACGCAACGAGTGTATATATTCAGTGTCTCGGGCTTGTACGTGGGAATCTACTTTGTCGGCGCGCCGACAATTGTGTAAAATTGTCATGCTAAATCTTATCCGGGAAAAATCATATTATGTCAAATTGGTATAACTACGGATTCACGGAAACCCAGGTGCTATGTGAAGGAATCCATTTACCGTCTACCCACTGACCGGGCACTGTAATCCACTCTCCGGGAGGGTTCTCACCCGTATATTGTCCTGTAAGCCGGGGATCCGGATAGGCATAAGCGGGTGGGGGAGCGGGATTGGTATACACAACAACAGGCGAGTAGGCATATACAGGAGTGGGAACATACCATGGATTCACAAATGCTGCTCCTACATAAACTCTGGGACGATACCACCCATAGGGCCTGTACGGACCCCATCCACCACGATATCCGGCTCCGCCTCCAACGCTCCCACTCCAGGCAAAACTTGCAGTTGGCAGGATAAATGAAAGCCCCAATATAACAACTAAGACCACTAACATCCTTAGTTTCATCTTCATCACCCTCCTTCGGCCTTATTACAGATATATCTGCTCATTATGATGATAAATTCTACCTCTCTGTCATATATAAACAGGTATGCAATAAGTATGCCATCTGGTAATAAACTACAACATACTGTATTTGTTGTATAATTAAATGTAATCCACCGGAAAATAAGAAAAATATTGTCGAAAATATATCGTATGTTCGACAATAATGTCGCTATATACGGTGTCTGCAACTGTTGCAGAAAATCTATGTCTTCTCCTTACACTTTACATCACACATAGTGATGTGTATAATAATGTTACATAATATTGGCAGGAGGGGTTAAATACCAACAAATCTGGCTATAGATGGTGAACTGTTATCAAAATAAATTTACATATTGTTAAAAAAGGGGTATAGCAAATGGTAATGAAAAATATACTCGTACTCACAGGTATGGTATTTATTGTTATAGCGCTTATGATAAGTGAAGGATATACCTTCAACCCTGCAGATCTTCAAACCCTTAAAAATACAAATATCTGTGTTGACTGTGACCTGTCAGGTGCGGACCTGACCGGTGCAGACCTGCAAACAGCGGATCTGTCGGGAGCTAATCTGTCAGGCGCGAATCTGTCGGGGGCGAATCTATCCAATGCATGGCTTGTTGATGCAAACCTTTCCAAAGCAAAAATCACCAAAGCAATATTTGAAGGCGCTACCCTGGACGGCGCCACCTGGACTGACGGGAAACAATGCGTAGATGGCTCTATGGGGGCGTGCAACAAGTAATTTATAGAGACGGCGTAAACCTCCATACCGATTCTTTTGCCGACATTTGCAAAAAAACAAGACCCCCATCAATTCCCCGTATTATCTTCACGACATCTGAGAAGGCGTTGTATAAATATTTGCTTTAAATCAAAATAAATAGTGTATTTTTTGCTTTGAAGTAAATTCAATCATATGATTGTTGAGATGAGAAGATGCTATTACGTGTTGTAAAAGGGTATATGGAGGGTGTAAACTTATGGAGAAAAAGGACGTTTAAACAGGCTTTAGCATGCGGGTTTCTACGAAAACAACTACAAAATCCCCCTGGAACGCAATTCTCCCTGAATCTCAAGAATTTTCTTTCCAAGCGCATTTTTAAAATGCATGCTTGTATTTATGAACTCCAATGCGACAAACTCTAAACTTTTGATCATCTTCTCTTCTTTGGGATCCCAGGTTCTTATGATAACAGCGTTTATATCGAAAAGTGCGTTGTCAATCGAAAGTCTTATATCTATAATACTCCCGGACTGAAGCCTGAACTCCCTGTTATGACTTATTTTAGCGCCTCCAATAGAGATATCGAGTATGTTAACGGGTTTTCTGTAAATAGACATATAAATATCACTGTTACTCAGAGGCTCAACCCTGAAGAAGAACCTTAGATTATTCTTTACGGGATTTGTTTTTTTCAAAAGGATAACAGCCTCTGTTTTGTGATCGGTCGACAGTTCGTAGCTCTTGATCAGGTCGACGATATCTGCATCAAAACCATAACGTACAATGTCATTATTTTCTTTTGTAAGGTAAGTAATGATAACGGTTTTGTTTATCTTGCTTTTTAAGATAGACGGTTCGGTCTGTGCTATTATCAGTTTCTTTTCAATGATATCGAAAATTGTAGAGCTTCTTACATCGCTGACTTCTTTGATGTAATCTATATTTACTACAATCTTGACTATCAGCCCAGGTCTTATGTCCATTATCTATATTAATATTATTTTCAAAGTTGTTTTTATTATTTACATTATTTATATACCGGGAAACAATAGAAAAATATATACATGTCATCTTAAAGATAAAAGCGGACATGTTTTAGATGATCTAAAGGGTCTTGAGCCAACGGGGTGTTCTTTAAAAAGTAGGAAACTGTTTGACATCACTCTTGAAAAAGCAAAAGGGGACTGGCAATGACACGTTTAGCCTTAATCCCAATGCTCCTTTTCTTAATTCTCCTGAAATTTTAATTAATTTGCAAGGGAAAATACTATTACAGAATTGCTTATTCCCCCCCATCCCATTTCAGCAGTGATTCAGTAAATAGTCGTTAGTGAATAGGGGTTAGTCAAAAAACTATTTACCATTCACAGCATTTCATATTTTCTGCCTTTTTAACTATTCACTATCTACTATTCACTATTCACTGCCTTTTTCACACCTGTGGGGGCTTTTTCTTCTCCGGCGCAGGTTCCGGGGCAATCGGTATCCGCAGTTCCACTAAAGCACAGAAAACCCGCAGCTCATCAAGAAGCGCCTGAAGGTCAGGTTTTGTGTATTTTACAATACCCATTTCAATGCGTGACTCTACGGATCGTAAGCTTGCAATCTGCTTCTTCATAGGTACGAGCCTTGTAACACCCGGGACTGGCTTGACCTTTTTATATGCTGTGAGCAGATTATTCAGGGTGGCATTGGTTACAGGTGTCTTCATGATGGCCTCAAATATCTTGTCACGATCAGGACATTCGAGGTTGGCAGCGAAGAGGTACCCTTGGGAGACAGGGAGATTTCCTTCCCGTATAGCGGTTTGAAACTCATCAGGAAGTTTTAGAAGTGAAATGATGTTGAATATTGTCCGTATTGACTTTCCGGAGATTTCAAGAGTTTCTGCAACAGTTGCAGAAAAATTTTCCGGAGCATAGCCGGACGCTCTAATGATGTTCACCAGATCGCTCATAACACCATCCACATCGTACCCTTTATCAGGATGTTTCGCCTGAATATATGCCAATATTCCTTTGGCCTGATCCATGGGATTTAAGTCTTCTCTCTGGAGGTTCTCTGTGAGTTGAAGGGCTATGGTCTCACCTGATTCCTTACCTGCTTCTATGATCCGCACCGGTACTAATTCATGTCCGAGTTGACGGGCTGCTTCCAGACGTCTCTCCCCGCAGATGAGGGTATATGAGTCACCGTCTCCTTTTGTTACAAGGAGAGGCTCTAAGATGCCTTTGTCTTTGATCGATTGCACAAGTGACTTGAATGAGTCTGCTTCTGTATTAATATTTGATCGCACCTGTTCCAGCACAATGATATTTCCTATGGGAATGTACAAAAATTCAGGATTTGCACTCGTCTTCTTCGTCGCCATATTATTTCCCCCTATAGTTTTTGTTGAAATTCTAACCCTGCAACACCGGAAAATACAAATATTTTCTTATGTTCCCCTTCCAAATGTGCTTGACTTATACAACACCTTGAATGGTTCGGGAACTTCTGTTAGAATGGTCATGTAATAAACATCAAAGAAAGGGAGAAGATTATGTTAGAAAAAACTATCACCAATATTGAAACAAAGATCAAAAAAGCAGGGTCAATCGGGGAAAAAGACAGAACTGATCTTTTGAAATTATTATCTACTTTAAAATCCGAGGTTACGGAGCTTTCCAAAACCCATGCAGAACATGCAGAGAGTATCACAGGTTTTACTCAGGTTTCTGCCCATGAGGCAATCCGGGAAAAAAGGAATCCACACCTGGTAAAACTGTCACTAACAGCCCTGGCCACATCAGTAAATGAACTTAAGAGCACCCATCCAGAGCTTGTGGAAACAGTAAACAAAGTCTCTCAGATATTGGCAAACATGGGCATATAAACCGTTGGATTTTACCGGCCCTGAACAATACGTAAAAGTTTCCCGATGGTGACTTCGAGGCCCTGTAGTTCCCGGACAAAAGACAATCGTTCGCCTTCGTCGGCACCCTGAAGATCTAATGTTTGTAATTGTTTATTTAGACTCGAAATCTTTTCTATGGCTATTTCCACCAGTGTTATTTTCGTCCTGGCGCTCTTTTTTCTTGTAACTTCTCTTATCTGGTCGCTTTTTAAGTTGCCCTCTTTTGCACGGTTAAAAAGGGCAATCATCTTTTCCGGCGTATCCTGCTTCGCTACCTCGGTTAAGAGCCTTCTCGGGTAGTTGTCGGCACGCCGACTTTCTTCCTTTATTTCATCAGGCAATTTAACCAGACTCAACATTTCCGTTACCGTGGATCTTGCCTTACCGATAACAGCAGCTAATTGTTCGTGGGTATAGCCATATTCCCACATCATCCTGTTGAGTGCTTCCGCTATTTCTATGGGTTTTAAATCTTCCCTCTGCAGATTTTCAATTAAAGCTATTTCTGCAGGATTTCCACTGGTAAGAATGGCAGGTATTTTCTCTAAACCAGCCATTTTAGCTGCCTTTAAACGACGCTCCCCGGCAACCAGAATAATATTGCCATCGTTAGTCTTTCGAATCACAACAGGTTGCAATACACCTTTTTCTTTAATAGAGGTACTCAGTTCCGCTAATGTGTCCGGATTAAAATATTTTCTCGGTTGATCCGGGCTCGAAAGGATCATATTGATGTCTGCAAAATAAAAGTTCCCGTCCTCGTAATTATTGAGGTTTGCAGGGTGGTCTTTCAAGCGTTCCTGCAAAGACGATAATTTAGTCTTTTTATCTGTTAGTTTATCTTTAAGCTTCGACATAATTTTAAAAAATCGTTCGCTAACTGTCTGTAGTCTTCTGCGCCACTGCTGTCTTTTTTATAGGTAAAAACAGATTCCTGGGCCATATGAGCCTGATTGAGCGCCTCGTTCCTTCTGATAACAGTTTTAAAGATCATCTTTTTATAGGGTTTTAATTGTTGCAGCACCCAGCCGTTACTCAATTTATTACGTGAATCGTATTTTGTGATAAGGATCCGGACGTATTTTTGTTTATCCCATACCGTACTGTCTTTAACATTATCAAGGGTTTCCATCAGGTCTGAGAACCCCTCCAATGCGTATCTGCCCACATCGCAGGGGATAATAACAAAATTACAGACATACAGAGCATTTATCGTGAGTGTTCCCAGCGTTGGCCGGCAATCAATAACTATAAAATCGAATTTTTTGTCTATTTTTTGAATTACCTTAGAGAGAAAAGTTTCCCGGAATAATTCGGGAGTTAATTGCTGCTCTGTCCTGTCGAGCCTGATATGTGATGGAATAATGAACAGGCCTGGCACCTTTGATTCCATTACAGCATCGTTAATGTTTTTTTTACTTATAAGTATATCATTAATGGCTATCTTAAAATTCTCCGGTTCTATGCCTAAACCAATTGTTGAATGAGCCTGGGGGTCAAAGTCTATCAAAAGAACACTCTTGCCTTTCAGGGCTAACCCGGCAGCAAGATTTATGGAGGTGGTGGTCTTTCCGACCCCGCCTTTCTGGTTAATGACCGAGACGATAATCATGTTTTGTGGTGTTGGCATCGATACTTTATTGTATAGGAAACATTGTATTTGGTCAAAATATTTTAAAGGGTAGCCCCTAACTATTAGATTGCAGAATGTTATTAATTCAGTATATTGAAGTTAGCCGGGATTCTCCGCTTACATATCGGGCACATGGGTTCTATGAGGGTGAAGGTCTTACCGAAGACATCCACCTCTTTGAAAAAAACGCCCGGGGCATCGTAAAGTTCTTTTTCATCATAAATCTTCCCACATTGGCAAACGGGAATCTCCTGACGAATCGTATTTCCATGGAACGCCTGATCAGCATATACTGTTATCAAATGTTTTTCTTCGTTTGTCATAGTAACAGTATAAGACAGGAATAAAAGTTGTGCAACATGTATTATATTTAAATTGCAGCAGGAATTTTAAACCTGTTTTATGGCCTTTTCCATTCTTCTGAGCGTCTCTTCCTTCCCCAGTACAGAGGCAACCTCAAATGCCCCCGGACTTGCCTTGCGACCTGTCAAAGAAACCCTGAATGGCCAGAGCACGCTTCCCACATTGAGTCCAGCCGATTTGATGTGGTTTCCGATGACCTCCTCAAGGACAGCGGCATTCCATGAATTAACGGGAATCACATCAAGGATTTTGAGCAAATTGTCAAGGTTTGTCCTTGCTTCCCCGGCAGTCATCTTTTTCCATATCAGCAGTTCCGGTGCATATTCCAGTTCATCAACAAAAAAGAAATCTACCGCACCAACCACATCGGAGATTTTTTTAATCCGCTCCTGTTCCAAAGCAACAACGCCTTCAAGATAATCCCGTCCTACAACCTTTCCGCTCTTCATTATTTCGAAGCTGTCATCATTGACAGCCTTGATTAAGCCTGCATTGATAAGGTAAGGCAAACAAACCGATAACAGGTCGTTTGGCAACATGTGCCTAATATAATACCCGTTAAAGTAGTCAAGCTTGTCCGTATCAAAAATTGCTGCGCTGGCGCCAATGCTCTTCATATCGAAATTTTTCTCCAATTCATGGAGTGACAGTATCTCGTTATCGTCCTTCGGGTGCCAGCCCAGGAGGACACAAAAATTGACCAGCGCATCCGGGAGGTACCCCTTGTCGCGGAATTCCTCTACCATTACATCTCCATGCCGCTTGCTCAACTTCCCGCCCCCTTTGTTCAAAATCACCGGGTAGTGGACAAATTTGGGCATATCCCATCCAAAGGCCCGGTACAAGAGAACGTTTTTCGGGAATGACGGGATCCACTCGTCGGCCCGCGTAACATGGGTAATCTCCATAAGATAATCATCAACGACATTGGCAAACTGATAGGTTGGAATACCGTTTGATTTGACAAGAACATGATCGTCGAGATGAGAAGCATCAAAGCGTATTTCCCCCCGTATTTCATCATAAACAACGACATCGCCGGCAAGAGGCATTTTCTGCCTTATCACAAAGGCTTCACCGGACTCCAGCCTCTCTGTAATTTCCGCATCTGTCAGATTACGGCACCTTCTGTCATACTTGGTCGGGAGTTTTTTAATCCTCTGTTCCTCCCGCATCTCCTTCAACCTTTCCGGTGTACAGAAACACCGGTAAGCGCCATCCTTCTCCAGGAGAATCCGGGCATACTTGTTGTATATGTCAACCCGCTCTGTCTGGATATAAGGTCCATAACCGCCCCCCACGTGAGGACCTTCGTCAAAGATAATCCCCACCCAGCGAAGAATCTCTATGAGACTCTCTACAGCGCCTTCCACTTCTCTTTCCTGATCAGTGTCTTCGATGCGCAGGATACACTTCCCCCCGGCGCTTTTTGCAATAAGATACGTAAAAAGCGCTGTGCGTAAACTGCCGATATGGAGAAATCCCGTAGGACTTGGTGCAAAACGTACTCTTACAGACATAATATTATTCCTTTCAGACGTTCGTATTTTTCATCATTATATCAGAATCACCCTCCGGGGGCATCTAATAAAGCGCCTCAATGACAAGCAGAACGCCTTATTTCACCCGCCGGTCATAAAAATCCTTTTCAAATGTCATTATAACCGTCATGCCGTTGTTGAGAGTGATATAGGCCACAAGAGGCTGACCCGTGTCATCATCTTTACCGAGAAGACGGAAAGCCCCTTCCTTTTCTTCCGTTACAGTAAATCCGTGCTTTTTTAGTCTTTCGGCAGCTTCTTTGCCCATTTCTCCCTGAAAAATAAAAGCCTGTCCGGCAAGACGCTGGTTGTCTTCGTATATACAGCCCGCCCCCACCATGGGGCTTATATTGTTCACTCTGTATATGTCCACTTCCAGGCCGTTTCCCGCTTCACCCACATCATCCGGCATACCGAGAAGAGAAAGCACTTTGGATTTGGTCATGAGGACACTCACCTGGTCAAGGGCATTTATATCTACTGCCATGGTCGTGCCGGCAAGCAGACAAACCATCATGATTCCAATGATAATTTTAGTTATTTCTTTCATAGGCATATCTCCTTATTATCACTTAAACAGAACGTCAAGCGCATTGAAAAGTCCTGCCGGGTTGACGCTGACCCCCACAGAGGTGCCGGATTTCTCTGTAACCATGGTGCCGTCCGGTTTGGTGTAGCTTCTCGACGAGGATGAGGTTTCCCACTTCTTTTCAATCGGTTTTGTCTGGGCGGTTCCTGCAACAGCCCCGGCAACAATACCGGCTTTGAGCATGTCTTTTGCTGTAAACGCTGTATCCGCAGGCAGAGTTTGAGAATCAACGGCAGCAGGGGGGTATCCTCCCGCACCGGAGGGGCCCGGCGGCGGGCCATAAAGCGGAACAAGACTTATCTTTACTGCAGGCGGTACGAGGATATATGCCTCTCCTGACTCTTCCTGACTGGAGATGGAATTATAGCCGCTATTGATTGCCATTTTGGTGTCCTTGAAGAAGAGTCCCGAATTAACCCCTGATTGAACTGCCTTCATAAGCACTTTGTCAGACTGGTACTGCTTTCTGATTACCACATCTTCCTGGCGGTAGTTCTCCTTGACAAGCGTCACAATGTGGTCGCGTGTCCGCTCAAGAGAAACAGCGCCGGGTGTTTGCCCCGCAAACTTTCCGTCCGCATAAATCTTTGCACCCATAGGGTTGGTCGACACAGGAATGTCCTGCCTGAGAATCGGGGTTTCGCAGCCGAATCCAAGAAGGGCAATAATTCCCATAACAATGAAAAGCTTTCTGTTCATTATCATTATCCTCCAAAAAACTTTTAGTGAGCTGTGTTTTACATTTTCCGCAGAACGGTAAAGATGAGCATATTCCTACTTGCAGCCCTCCTGTACTCGATGTTCCCTATCCCTTTCTTCATCATCTTTGTTGATGGAATCTGTCCCGGCTTTGCAAAATCTCCCGCTTCCGGGAAAGAACTTGCAATGAGCATATTGAAAGGAGCCCCTGTGTCTATGATGTTTATGATAATCGCCCCGCTTTCATGAACGTTGCAGGATATCGTGATCTCGCTTTTTCCTTCACAACATGCAAAACGTACGATATTCCCGAGAGCCTCTTCAACGGCAAGATTGATTTGACGTATCTTCTCATCATCAAAACCAGCTTCCCATGCGTGGTTAGAAACAAACTCAACGAGGGCAGGAATCACATCGGACCGTGCAGGTTTTGTGATCTCGTCAGACGCATTTTCATTGTCGCTTCTTTTCACTGGTCTCCTCCTACAAAGACAACGTAAAACAGGATAATTGCGTGAATAATTGAAAGAAAATATAAAGACGCACAACAGGAGAGTCAAGATAAAAAAACTATTATACTATTACATCACATTTACATCACATTTTTCTGTTCTTATTGTAATACATAACCTGGTTATAAGCAAATGAGGATCACTGCTGAACGAGAAAAATTGTGTTTCGTAGGGGTATTGTGTTTATTATATGGCAGCAAATCATTATGAAACTAAGCGAAGAAGAATTTGACAGAATTGTAAAGAGGTCTATCAGGCGGATACCGAAAGAGATCCGGCAGTACCTCGACAACATAATCATTTCCGTGCGGCAGCAACCCACAAGAACAATGCTGAGAGAGATGGGATTGCCTTCAGACAGATTACTCCTTGGGCTTTATCATGGAGTCCCATTGATTGAGCGTTCAGCCATAATGCCCCCCTTGTTTCCTGATACAATCCTCCTATTCCAGAAGCCGATTGAAGAGGTCTGCCAAACAATGAAAAAGTTGGAAGAACAGATTGAAGTCACCGTGGTACACGAAATAGCACATTTTTTTGGAATAACAGAGGAAAGGCTGAAGGAACTCGGATACGGGTAATATCCCTCATCCTTGTTTTAGGACTTACTCAAATTCCTCGAATTCTTCCGCAGGTTTTATTCCATATCAACCCAGCGCACTTTTTACGATATCAGCGATCTCTTTACAGTATTTTTCCGTTACATCATCGGATGGCCCTTCAACCATCACCCTGCACATATTCTGGGTACCGGAATATCTGACAAGGACACGACCCTCATCTCCCAATTTCTTTTCGATCTTCCGGATCACCTTCATTACCTGAGGTATCGTTGAGATAACCGGTTTGTTCTTTACATCCACATTAATCAGCTTCTGTGGATAGATATCCATCATTTGTGCAAGCTCTGACAATCGTTTGCCTGACCTGACCATGGCCGCAATCAGTTGCAGAGCAGTGACAATGCCATCCCCGGTAGTATGGTGATCGAGGAATATCATGTGACCCGATTCTTCTCCGCCAACCACACTGTCTAAACGCACCATGTCTTCCAGGACATGACGGTCTCCCACCTGGGAGGCATGGTATTTGAAGCCGCATCTCTTGCACGCAACCCTTAATCCCAGGTTGCTCATCACGGTGCTCACAAGGAGATCGTTTTTCAATTTATCCTGTTCTTTCAGCATCTTTGCACATATGAGCAGGATCTGATCACCGGTTATTTCCTGCCCTTTTTCATCCACGGCTATAAGACGGTCACCGTCACCATCAAAGGCAAGTCCAATTTCTGCTCCGCTTTCAACAACCCTCTTTCTCAAATCCTGTGTATACTGAGAACCGCATTTATCATTAATGTTGATACCGTTGGGGGTATTGTGGATGACTTCTATGTCTGCGCCCAGCTCCCAGAATGTATCGGGGGCGATTTTATATGTAGCTCCATTGGCGGTATCTATAACAATCTTCATTCCTTCCATGGATAAATCACGGGGAAAGGTATTCTTTAAGAAAACGATGTAACGGCCGTGTACATCTTCCAGCCGGAATGCTTGCCCCATATCCTTAACCGGTGGCACTAAGCTGTTAAGTTTGTTACTCCGCATGAGATCCTGTATTGCCTCCTCCTGCTCATCTGACAGTTTAAAGCCATTGCCGGAAAAAATCTTTATGCCGTTATCCTGATAGGGGTTGTGCGATGCCGAAAGGACAATTCCCGCATCAGCGCGCATGCTCTGCGCAATAAAGGCAATTCCCGGGGTCGGTAAAACGCCAAGCAAATAGGGGTTCCCACCCATTGAAGCTATCCCTGATTCGAGAGCACCCTCAAGCATATAACCGGAGATACGTGTATCTTTCCCGATAACTATCCTCGTCCGGTGATATTCTTTTTTTAAAAGATAGACAACTGCCTGCCCTATGGCAAAAGCAACTTCTGCGTTCATCGGATAGCGATTTGCTTCTCCTCTTACCCCATCGGTGCCGAAGAGCTTACCCATAGCAATTTCTCCTTATATTATTAGATTGCCGCATCGCTTTGTTCCTCGCAATAACTAATGAAAATACTTATTGCGGGATAATTATACATTGAACATTTTTAGCGCCGGCGTTATAGTTTTCGCCTTTTTGCAAAAAGTATCAACAATCTTTTGAAGCCATAGCGTGCCTTTCTCAGAGATGTGAGCAGGCAAACCCTGTATGGCCGCTATATAATTTGTTTCGCTCCCCCGCTTTGTTTTATCAAAGGAAGAGAGAAAATCATCCCGGCATTTCTCAACAACATCATCCTGTATAGCGCCTGTAAAAAGCCCTTCTATTTCAATAAACCTCTCATGGAATTCTTTTCTTCCAGCCAGTTCCCGTTTGCTGTCTGTCTCATCATCAGAAGACAGTTTTGCCTTTTCAGCCAATACTTGTAAACGTTTCATCCGTTCCTTTTTCGCAAGCGCCAGTTTGTCAAGCACACCCGCATATATAAGATGACCGAATTCCTGTGCATCAAAAAACGGACGCCTTACATGTATGTACCATTCTTCAAGGGCCATCAGGTTCGATAGATATATGATATTATTGCCAACTATCCGGTGGAGGTTTGTATATGCCCTGGGAGTAAAATTAATGGTTTTTGAGGAATGCGTCTTCCCGACAACAAGTTTATTGTCCTCAGGAAAATCATTTCTGAGCACCGAACCGGCAGCAACTACATTGCCGTACCCCATACGCAAGGGGCCCACTATACCGCCCTGGCCGCCAAGAAAGATGGCCGGCCGATTAAGCATCACACCCCTTGGCACATCACCGATCAGTGAAGCTGTGGTTTTATCGCCATCAGGCGTATAGTTAAAATGGATATAAGAGCTCCCCACCTCACTGTGAACCTTACGGTTTGTCCCTCCGGCCATTAAGCAATCACAGAAATTAATCAGGCTTCCGAGGGTCACGAAAGGGAAAAGTATTGTCTGTTTTAAACCTACACAATGTGCACCGTTGGCTTCCTCTTCAAGAATACAGCCTTCACGTACCTGCGCCCCCGAACCCATGTTTGCCTTTTCAAGAAAGACAGCTTTATTAAAATATCCGCCCTTAAGCTCAACTTTAGGGCCCAACTGGCAATTATCTATTGTGACAGGACCTTCATAGCCAATCCGGGCGCCTGCCGATATAACAGTCTGTTCACCGTAAATCCTGCAACCCGGATAAATCCTGACATCCTTTCCGGATATACGCTCAACATCCACCTCGTCGCCCAGATCCAGGGTTAACGGATTCGGAATATCGGCGCCTTTGTTGATAAGCTGAACAACCTTATCATAGCATCGCGGTTTAATATCCATCCTCTCCTCCAGAAATATAAATTATTAACCCGTTAAAAGTCTGCCTGCCCGTGACTCCTGAGAAAGCAGACGTCCAAAAAATCGTTGTAAAATTAACACTTTCTCAATTTTGTGTCAATATGAATAAAATAGAACCATGTTATATTAAGAACCTGTTATATTTGTTTGATTGGCTTCATTGGTCTTATTGGTTAAAACCAATAGAACTAATGGGACAAATAGAACCAATAGAACCTGTATTGCAGATCAGAAACCCAACTGCTCACCGACAAGTATAACCACGACATCAGTCCGTAATGGCTTCCTGGCCAGAACCGTATAAATATTGCAAATTCTTTGCGGGGAGGAACAGTCCGCACATTCCCCGGTCTCTGCGCAGGGCGTTTTCAATCCAAGTCTCCTCGCATTCATCGGTGCAACCCACTCCTGGACTCTTCTCCGGGCATCTTCGATATCTTTTACAATCTTATTCACCCCGCAAACAAGAATCACCTTCCCCGGTCCGAACATCATAGCCCCTACCCTGTTTCCCGTAGCATCGATATTATAAAGCTGCCCGTCTTCTGTGACAGCGTTACTGCTGCATAGGTAAAAATCAGCAAGCAACATCTCCCGGCGCATCTTCAGTGCTTCTTCCGGCGAGATTCCCGGTACAGCCGAATTCATTAGCTTAATAGGGTGATTCTTTGCCTCATCGAAAAACCCAATCTGATTAAGCGTGAGCGAACCCCCTACCCCAACCGTTGCCCCTTCCGGGATGATTCCGAAAATCTCTCCAAGGGCATCAGAAGCCTTCGGTACAAACCGTGCATCAAAATTATGCTTTTTCAACGCCTTAATGGTTCTCTCTATCTGCATATCCTGGTACCATTTTTGAAATTCTGTCATGGCCTATCCCCTCCTTTTTTATATTGTACTTTGTGTTTTGATTAAAAACAATGTATGATTTGCAAACAACGGTTTACCGGTATCAGAGGTTTGAGCAACATGAACAACAATCTCACCGAACGCACGCAGGCAGAGCAGAAACTCCAAAACGAGAAACATAAATTCTCAATCATTTCAGAAAATGCCCCTTTCGGTTTGGTAATGGTCGATAAAGATGGCACGTTCACCCATATAAACCCAAAGTTCAAAGAAATGTTCGGGTATGATTTACACGATATACCTGACGGGAGAACGTGGTTCAGAAAGGCATATCCCGATCCGGATTACAGACATGAGGTTATTTCAACCTGGATTGATGATTCTCAAAAGGCAAAACCCGGCGAGCATAGACCGAGAGTGTTCACAGTGACCTGCAAGGACGGGTCAAGAAAGGTGGTAAATTTTATCCCTGTTGCGCTTGAAAATGGTGAGAATATTATATCTTTTGAGGACATTACTGAGCGTACGAGGGCAGTTGAATCTTTAAAGGAATCGGAAAAACGCCTCTTTGATATCTTTGACTATCTTCCAGACCCGACTTTTGTAATTAATAGACAGGGCGTTGTGATTGCATGGAACAAGACAATGGAGGAATTGACCGGTGTGAAGGGAAAAGATATGGTCGGGAAGGGCAACTATGAGTATGGGGTACCTTTCTACGGAAAAAAAAGACCTATCATGATTGATTTGGCCCTCTCACCTGAAGACGATACAATCGAACAGAGATACCCTCTTATGAAGAAGGAAAAGGATACCCTCTACACAGAGATATTCATCCCCACTTTTGGAGAATACGGGGCCTGGCTCTGGGCAAAGGCAAAACCGCTGTACGACCGCTACGGCAATGTCGTCGGTGCAATAGAAACCATCCGTGATGTTACCGATAACAAGCGGATGATAGAAGCATTGCAAACAGAGAGAAAGAAATTCCAAATCCTCTCCGAGAGCGCGCCATTCGGGTTGGTATTGTTTGACAGGAATGGTAGATTCAAATACATCAATTCCAAGTTCACCGAACTCTTCGGGTATGATCTAAGTGATGTGCTCAATGGAAAGTCATGGTTCAGAAAGGGTTATCCTGACCGTGAATACAGGGAAATCGTTATACTGGAATGGGCTCACTTTGTTGATACTGCAAAGATAGGAGAACAATACCCTAAGGTTTTTCGAACAACCTGTAAAGATGGGACCGAAAAGATAGTAAGCTTTACACCGGTTAAATTAGTGACAGGTGAGTTTTTAATGACCTGCGAGGATATCACTGAACGGACAAGGCTTGAGGAGGAACTTAAGACACTCTCCCTGATAGATGAACTTACAGGCCTCTATAACAGGAGGGGATTTTTTGCACTCGGCGAACAACAGCTCAAAATCGCTGACCGTATGAAAAAAGATGTACTCCTCATCTTTACAGACCTTGATCGTTTGAAGTGGATCAACGACAACCTGGGTCACGAAGAGGGAGACAGGGCGCTGGTTGCCGCTTCCAACATACTTAAGGAAACATTCCGGGAATCGGATATTATTGCCCGTATTGGCGGCGATGAGTTTGTGGTGCTCGCAATGGAGGCAATAGAAGATATCTCTCAATTCATCACTTCCCGCTTGCAGGACAACTTTGATCAATACAATACAGGCGCAAAGCTTGATTACACACTCTCGACGAGTATCGGCATGGTTCGCTATAATCCTGAAAACCCCGTTTCCCTTGATACTCTCATAGCTTTGGCTGATAAGTTGATGTATGAGGACAAGAAGAGAAAAAAAGGAAATTACGCTGAAAGATAACTTATTATAAAATCATCAATTTATGGACATTGAGCAAAAACATAGATATTTAAGAGAGATTACCAAGGAACTTAAGAGGGTGATCGTAGCCTTTTCCGGCGGTGTGGACAGCACGTTTCTCCTGAAAACGTGTGTTGACGTACTTGGAAAAGAAAATGTTCTGGCCTTTATCGGGCTTTCCCCCACATGTCCTGCAAGAGAAATAGAAGAAGCAAAGGTTCTGTCAGCGCTCATTGGAGCCGAATACATCATTGTAGAAACATCGGAAATGAAAGACCCTGATTTTGTCCGGAATGATAAGTCGCGGTGCTATTATTGCAAAAGCCACCTTTTCCGCAAGGCATGGGAGATAGCAACGGAAAAGGGTTTTCTCCATGTTGTTGAAGGATCAAACCTCGATGACATGGATGATTACAGGCCGGGACGAAAGGCATGTGTTGAGCAGGAAATAGTAAGCCCATTATTAATGGCTGAACTTACAAAAAACGACATCAGGGAACTTTCAAGGCAATTGCATCTCCCTACGCATGACAAACCTTCCTTTGCCTGCCTTTCATCAAGGATACCCTATGGCACACCCATTGATATTGAACTCCTTAAAAAGATAGAAGTTTCTGAAGATTTTATCCGGGGTCTTGGCATACGCCAGGCAAGGGTAAGATATCACGGCAGTGTGGCGCGCATAGAAGTGGCGAATGATGAAATCAATAAAGTGATTGAAAATAAAGACAAAATAGCTGAGGCATTACAAAACTGCGGTTTCTTCTACATAACCCTCGACCTCCAGGGTTACAGAACCGGCAGCATGAACAGACCGGTGAAGAATGAATAGTAGATAGTGAATAGCAGAAAGAAAAAGAGGCGGGCTGAAGGGGGCAACGTGAGCCCAGGTAATTGTTTTAATGCATGATGGTGAAATGGTATGAATCACTCGCCACTCGCCGGTTCGCTGGTTCGGCTCTTCCCCTTGACCCCTTGAATCCTCTTCATTTTATAGGTGTTACATTTTATTAATACCCCATGTCATTGCGAGCCCGAAGGGCGTGGCAATCTCAGACTTATTGCATTCCCATTATTTCAAAAAAAGACCGGCAGGTGCGGGGAATGTCGTCTGACATGGTAATGGCTGTCACGACTGTTATACCGTGTGCCCCTGCTTCAATGACGCTGCGGCAATTCTGAAGATTGATTCCTCCAATCCCGATAACCGGGAGATGCGTGCCCTGCCGTATCTTCGTTACTCCTTCAAGCCCTGGAAGATATCCAAGGTTTTCTTTTGTGCCGGTGGGAAAAACACCATTCACTGCTAAATAATCCGCCCCATCTTTTTCGGCATGAATCGCTTCCTCTATGGTCTTGACAGATACCCCGATAATAACATCCTGACCCACAATTTTACGGGCCTCCTTGACAGGCATATCCTCCTGACCCAGGTGAAGCCCATCCGCGCCTACGGCCAATAAGACCTCTATGGAATCATTGATAATCAAAAAGGCATCATGTGCGCGGGTCATTTTTAATGACTCTGAAGCAAGTTTGATATAATCTGTTACGGGCAGTTCTTTTTCTCTTATCTGGATTATCTTTACCCCGCCCTGAAGCGCCAGTTTTACCTGCTCAAGCACCGAATACCCCTTGTTGAAACGGGGATCAGTTACCAGGTACAGTCGGTAATCCTGCAATGTAGGTTTTTTTATCATATACCAAATCGGCCTTTAGCTGTCAGCTGTCAGGGTCGGCTGTCAGTACGCAGGCTCCTGTCCGCCAGAACCGAGTGAAAGGCGGGAAAGCCTGCGGCTACCTGACCCCTGCTACCTGACCCACTGCTACCTGCTACCTTCTCCCTGATCCCTGCCCTTGTATCTCTCGCCGATTCGCCGATTCGCCCCATCGCCATCTCGTCTCTGCTCTCCGCTCTACGCTCATCTCACCGGCTTTATTCTCAGCCTTTCCATCATCGTTTCTTCGGACATATTATACAGCGCATCATACAATGCCACCTGGAAACTTCCGGGACCATTCGACACCAGGGCCGCCTCTTCTCCGGCAAGCCCGTAATATCCGAGGGCGCAGGCCGCTGCCACTAATGGATCCGGTTCAACGGCGCAGAAACATGAGATAGCAGTTGTTGCTGCACAGCCTGTACCGGTAACCCGTCCGAACATGGGGTGCCCGTTGTGGACTTCTATAGCCTTTTCGCCGTTGGTGATAAAATCGACTTCACCGGTGACTGCGATTACTTTCTTCAACTCTCTTGCCAACCGGTGTGCCCCATCACGAACAGCATCAACTGTTTCAAGAGAATCCACCCCGCGGATGTTTATCTCTTCTTTATGCGTAAACAAAGACATCACTTCCGATGCATTGCCACGGATAACGGTCACGGGTACCTCCGCCAGGATTTTTTTAGCCGCCTCAGTTCTGAGCGGGGTGGCGCCAGAGCCTACCGGGTCCAAAATAATAGGGATACCCCTTCCCCCTGCGGCTTTCCCTGCAATAAGCATGGAATCCACCCAATAAGGGGTGAGCGTCCCGATATTCAGATTCAATGCGCTGGTAAATGCAGACATTGCCTCCATCTCCTCATGCGCATGTGCCATGATAGGCGAGGCGCCGATGGCAAGCGTCACGTTGGCTGTGCTGTTCATTACCACAAAATTTGTTGTATGGTGAATCAGGGGCTGTTGTTTCCTGATCTTACGTAATATCTCAATGGTCTTTTTTGACAATTCATGTTCATTCATTTTTCCTCACCATTTATAAAATAGATCATTATTAGCATAATCTGCACGGGAAAATAAAACCCTTTTGGATGGTTATTCTGCGATGACAAAGATTCCCGTCTCGGCAAAGAGATTCGGAAATATCCATACCCGCCTGCTGTTCCCGAAAAAATATGAATCTTCTATCCTTATGGTACGCTTCGAACAATACTCGATGAAATCGAGAATACTCAGAAAGTGCAGATTAGGCGTATCATGCCATTCAAAAGGAAGTGCCTGTGTAACAGGCGCCCTGCCCCCGAAAAACATCTGAAAACGTGCTTTAATATGGGCAAAATTGGGAATACCGATAATCACCTTTCTTCCCACCCTCATAGCCTCTCTCATGACTACATCCGGCCTTTTAACCTGCTGGAAGGTCTGGTTTATGATGACAAAATCAAAAGATTTATCTCCATATTCGGCCAATCCGGTATCAATGTCGTCATGAAAGACGTTTAATCCTTTGGCAACACACTCGAATAGCGCTTTGTCATCAATCTCAATCCCCTGACCCCTGACCTTTTTCTCGCTCACAAGAAGGGCAAGTAAATCCCCATTTCCGCAGCCAAGGTCAAGAACGGAGGATCCAGGGGTTACCAGTTCAAGAATGGTTTTATAATCAGGCTTGATTGAAATCACGTGTCGCCCTCTCAAGAAAGTGCTTTATCAGGTGGGATTGCTCTTCAACCTCTACAAGAAAGGCATCGTGGCCATATGTAGAGCTCAATTCACAGTATATTGCCTCTACACCTGCCAGTTTGCATGCCCGTGCGATCTCCTGCGACTGATAAGCCGGATAAAGCCAGTCAGATTTGAAGGCAATAATGAGAAAACGGGTCTTAATCCCCTTTAATGACTCGTAAAGCCCCCTCCCGTTTGAAAGGTCAAAATAATCGATGGCCTTTGTGATATAGAGATAGGAATTAGGGTCAAAACGTTTAATGAAATTGTCGCCCCTGTATTGGAGGTACCCCTCAACCTCAAACTCCGGACTGAACTTGAAGGGCTTTTTGATATCCTTGAACCGTCTGCCAAATTTTTCACTCATCGATACGTCGCTCATATAGGTGATGTGACCGACCATCCTTGCCACACCAAGGCCCTTTGCAGGGAGTTCTTTTCCGTAATAATCACCATCGTTCCAGTTTGGGTCGGCCATGATTGCCTGTCTCCCCACCTCATTGAAGGCTATTTGCTGGGGAGAATGGTTTGCCGTTGTTGCAATGGGGATCACCGAACCTACCCTGTCAGGGTACGAGACGACCCACTGGAGAGCCTGCATCCCACCCATGGAACCACCGGCAACAGAGAGAAATTTACCGATACCAAGGTAGTCCGTTAAGTACCGCTGGGCATTTACCATGTCTTTAATGGTAATAACAGGAAAATTAAGCCCATAAGGCCGATCTGTCTTTGGATCTATAGAAGATGGGCCGGTTGAACCCTTGCAGCCGCCAAGGACATTGGAACAGATAATAAAGTATTTGTTTGTATCGAATGCCTTTCCGGGGCCGATCATATTATCCCACCAGCCAGGGTCCCTATCGCCTTCGTGAAACCCTGCAGCATGGGCATCGCCGGTCAGGGCATGGAGAACGAGTACTGCATTGGAGCGACTCTCATTCAGGGTGCCATAGGTCTCATAGACAAGGGTAACAGGCCCGAGCTTCTCGCCGCTCTCCAGTTCCAGTTCATCGGGTGGATGGGCAAAGGTATAGTATTTGGTTTCAACTAAGCCTATGTCCTTATCACGTTTTACCATTTCTTCCTTTCACTTTTCACCTTTCACCTTCAGCTTTTCACTATTCACTATTCACTATTCACTGCTTTATTAAGCGCCTGATCTATATCTTCCTTAATATCTTCCACGTCTTCGATGCCTACGGAAAGCCGTATATAATCCTCGGTCACCCCCGTCTCCTCCTGTTCCGCCCTTGTTAATTGCTGGTGGGTGGTGGATGCCGGATGGATAACAAGGGTCTTGGTATCACCGATATTTGCAAGGTGTGATAATAATTCCACGGAATTGATAAATCTCTTCCCTGCCTCCAGTCCACCTTTTATCCCGAAACCTACCAGCGCCCCATAGTCACCATTCAGATATTTCGCTGCCACCGCATGGCCCGGATGTTCTTCAAGTCCGGGATAATTGACCCAGTTCACCAAAGGATGCTCTTTAAGGAATCGCGCAATGGCGAGGGCATTTTTCGAATGTTTTCTCTGCCTCAAAGACAGTGTCTCCAGCCCCTGCAGAAAAAGGAAGGAGTTGAAGGGACTCAGGCAGGGACCTATGTCTCTTAAGAGCTCCACCCTCACTTTAATGATAAAGGCGATATTCCCCATGCCCGGAAGGTTGCCGAAGGTATCCCAGAATTTCAATCCATGGTAACTTGGCTCCGGCTCGGTAAAATCGGGGAATTTGCCATTACCCCAGTTGAAGTTGCCGGAATCCACAATCACACCGCCTATGGACGTACCGTGACCTCCCACAAACTTTGTTGCCGACAATACGACAATGTCAGCCCCGTAATCGATAGGCCTTACCAGGCCGACACCGACGGTATTGTCCACCACAAAAGGTATGCCTGCATCATGGGCTATCTTCGCTATCGCCTCGAAATCCGGCACATCGAGTTTCGGATTCCCTATCGTTTCAGCATAGATCGCCCTCGTTCGCTCTGTAATTGCCTTTTTGAATTCTTCAGGCTTAGTTGAATCCACAAACTTAACGAAACGGCAGAATACTTTCGGGAATGTGTAGTGAAAAAGCTGGTAGGATCCTCCATAGAGATTATTTGCAGAGACAATTTCATCATCAGGTTTGGTAATTGCAAGGAGCGCAAGGGTCTCGGCTGCCTGCCCGGATGCTACCGCCAGGGCGCCTGTCCCGCCTTCAATAGCGGCCATCCTCTTTTCAAAGACATCCGTGGTAGGGTTCATGATACGAGTGTAAATGTTGCCAAACTCTTTAAGGGCAAAAAGGTTCGCCGCGTGTTCCGTATTATTAAAGACATACGATGTAGTCTGATAAATGGGCACAGCCCTTGCCCCGGTTGCCGGGTCGGGGGTTTCCTGGCCCGCATGGATCGCCAATGTATCAAGCCTTCTCTTAGACATAAGTAAACCCTCCCTATATGTGGTACGTTAAAGAGCCCGCCCCGCTTTTCTCTTCCTGCAATTTTGACAGATCGGCCAATGTATAACTTGATAATACCTCTTCGATTTTATTGCTCACTATTGTCCATATATCCCTTGAAGAACATAAAGAAGATTTTGAGCAGGTATCCGGCTCAGCGACACAATCGACCAGACAGATGGGCCCTTCCAGTACTTTTATTATTTCGCTCAACTTAATCTCATTATCCGGTTTATTGAGCAGATAGCCGCCTTTTCTCCCGCGAATCGTTTTTACCAGCCCGGCTCTTTGCAGTTGAGTGGCTATCTGTTCAAGATATTTATCGGATATCCCCTGCCGTTTTGCAATATCGGAAAGAAAAACCGGTGACCCGCTCTTGCCGTTCATGGAAAGGTCAATCAGCGCCCTTAAACCATATCTCCCTTTTGTGGATATTTTCATATCTTATCTCCTACTATTTTAGTAGAAATACTATAGTATTACTTTCTTATTGCGTTGTCAAATATTTTTTATTTACCAGTATGCTGCGATGATTATGAAAACATTTATTTCTTACACTCTCCGACAGAGCCTTCTGTACATTTTATTCCGTCAGTCCAGGTAGCGCCACCCAGGCGCGCTCCGGTCAGGTTAGCCCCGGTAAGGTTTGCACCGGTAAGGTTTGCATCCCACAGGACCATACCCATCAGGTTTGCACCGGATAGGTCGGCATTCTGCAGAATTGTGCCGGTCAGGATTGCAAGATGCAGATTTGCCTTGGACAGGTTTGCACCCGTCAGCTTTGCACTTGTCATGTTTATGCCGGACAGGTTTGCACCGGACAGGCTCATACCGGTCAGTCGGACACCGGATAAATCACAGCCCATACATTGATTTGTTGCTTTCAGTTTTTGGACATCGGCATCGTTGAACCCGTATCCTCCATTCACTGCAAGCAAAAGCAGAATAGCAAACAGAACAATAAAAAATGACATAGTCCTTTTAATCATCGGAACACCTCCTTAACTTATTTATCGTTTTGTCAAAGCATCTATAATTATTTTGCCGCCCGCTATCGCTCGACAAATGCGGACAAGAGCGGATGAATACTGATGAATAGTCTTTTTGATAGCCAGCGACATTGCCGTCTATCATATATTCAGCCCTAACGGGCGAATATATTATATTTTCACTCTGCCCGAAGGGCATGGAGTATATCGGGTGCCAGGTCGGCAGCCGATATAAAATACCGTCCATCTCTTGTCTGCGTCCGTCTGCGGCTAAATAAAAAAGGCTTTTCATGTGTTTTTTGACAACTCCGCTGCCTTTGCATGAATTATTCGGAAAAATTCATAAGTCGTCTTGTATTTTCTCATTAGATTTAATAAATTTAAAGAGGTTTTTTATATTTCTTGTTCAGGAGGATAGATGAATGATGTTCGTGAAGTTTCTGTACAGGATGCTTACCGGGTAATCCAGGATAAAAACCGGGATATCCGCCTCATCGATATAAGGGAAAAAGAAGAGCTTGCAACCGGTTACATTGACGGTGCAGCATTCGTACCGAATAGCATTTTAAAAGTAAAACCAGAAGAGTTGCATACAGAAAAAGATGTCCCTTTATTATTGTATTGCGCTTCCGGGAGACGTTCTCTGATTGCTGCGAAAACGCTTCAAAACATGGGGTACGCCGATGTCACTTCGATGGCTGGCGGGTTTAATGCCTGGGTTGAAGCCGGCTACAAGTTCAAGACCGAAGGGACAATGACCCAGGATCAGATTAAGCGTTACAGCAGGCAAATCCTGCTCCACGAGATTGGTGAAGAAGGTCAGATACGATTATTGCGAGCAAAGGTTTTGCTTGTAGGGGTGGGCGGGCTCGGATGCCCGGCTGGTCTCTATCTCGCCTCGGCAGGTGTAGGAACAATTGGCATTGTCGATTTTGACAGGGTGGATTTGAGCAATATCCACCGCCAGGTACTGCATGCTACTGCCGATATCGGCAGGCCAAAGACAGATTCAGCAAAAGAGGCTATTGAGCGGATCAACCCTGAAGTCAATATTATCACTTATCAGGAACGGTTCACGCCGGATAACGCCCTCGAGATTGTGAATAATTTTGATATTGTTATAGATGGATCCGACAACTTTGAAACAAAATTTCTCCTCAATGACGCTGCCTTCCTTTCAGGCAAACCTTACATCTTCGGAGGAGCTGTCAGATTCGACGGGCAGGCAAGTGTCTTTTATCCAAAAGGCGGCGGCCCTTGTCTGCGGTGTATGATCCCGGAGATACCTCCGGCAGGCACAGCGCCCACCTGAAGCGAGGTAGGGGTCCTGGGGGTTGTCCCCGGACAGATCGGCCTGGTTCAGGCCGCTGAAGCGCTGAAACTCATTTTGAAAAAAGGCAATCCCCTCATGGGACGGTTTTTTGTTTACGACTGCCTTGAGGCAGATTTCAGAACATTCATCGTTGACAGAAATCCCTCATGCCCTCTCTGTGGTGGTAACCCTGTAATCAAGGATCTAACGGGCGATTATAGCGGAGGGTGCAGGCTATAACAGATTATCCCCCTATATCAAGGTGGATAATCTCTACATAGTCTCCTGCATTCAGAATCGTTGATTCATAAAGTTTTGCATGGATGAACCGTCTGTTGATTTCGACAATCATATCAGGTTTCGACGGTTCTTCGAGAATATCAAGCAATTGCGTCACCGTTGTTCCTTCCGGAATTTCTGTTTCAAGACCATTGGCAATAATCTTCAATATATTCCCCATATTTTTATATAATCAAAAGTCTTCCCGGGGTAACCCTTTAATAATCTGCCTGATCAAATTATTGAATCAGAGGCAGTCGCCTTTTCCACGCCTGTAAAAACTCCCTCAAAAAGTGGTGTTGACAGGTAACGCTCTCCGCTATCCGGCAATAAAACAACGATTGTTTTTCCTGCGCTTTCCGGCTCCTTTGCGATTCGTACTGCCACGGCTGCTGCGGCGCCACAGGAAATTCCTGAGAGAATACCTTCTTCCTTTGCAAGCCGGCGCGCCATCTCTATTGCCTCATCATTCGTCACAGTTTCGATACGGTCAACAAGACTCAAGTCAAGAACCTTAGGTACAAAACCAGCCCCGATACCCTGGATTTTATGAGGACCCGGCTTTAATTCCTCACCATTACGTGCCTGTGTGAGGATTGGCGAGTGAACCGGCTCTACGGCAACAGATACGATGTTTTTTCCTTTTGTTTTCTTAAAATAACGGCTCACACCGGTTATCGTGCCGCCGGTGCCGACCCCTGATACAAAAAAGTCCATGTTCCCGTCGGTGTCGTTCCAGATTTCAACGGCTGTCGTGGCCTCATGGATAGCTGGATTTGCCGGATTCTCGAACTGCTGAGGCAAAAAGTAGCGTGAAGGATCACTTTCTGCAATCTCTGTCGCCTTATCGACAGCCCCCTTCATCCCCTTTGACGCCTCGGTAAGGATAATATTTGCCCCGAGTGCCTTCAATACCTTCCTCCGTTCGATACTCATCGTTTCAGGCATCGTAAGTGTCAGTTTGTACCCTCTCGCAGCGGCAACAAAGGCAAGAGCTATGCCTGTATTCCCTGACGTGGGCTCAATAATCTCCATGCCGGGTTTCAGCTTTCCTGTTTTTTCAGCATCCCATATCATCGCCGCACCAATCCTGCATTTCACCGAGTACGCAGGGTTCCGTCCTTCTATTTTTGCCAAGACCGTTGCCTTGGCACCATCTGTTACATGGTTCAGTTTAACCAATGGCGTTTTCCCGATTGAATACGAGTTGTCTTCAAAATAATGTGCCATTTCAACCTCCGGTATAATAACATTCGTTACTGTTCATTTTAATTACTACCAATTTAGTATGTTTACTATACTTTTAGCAGACTATTCTGTCAAGTTATTTTCAAACAAATATACAATGCCTGGATAACTAATAAAAGTGCTTTTTACGAGACCATCAAATGTAGTAATATTAATACTGGGCAAATACAATGATCAGAAGACTTGTCATAGAAGATGCGGAACGGTGTGTAGGATGCCAGTCATGCATGTTTGCCTGCACAAGAAGGGAAGGCAATGCATCGCTCGAGGACCAGAGAATCCATGTAAAATCCCTCGGAGGGGTGGCAAGGGGGTTCACTGTCATCGTATGCCGTGCCTGTAAAGACCCATCCTGCATGTATGTGTGTCCTGTCGATGCACTTCAGAAAAGGGAGGTTGGCGGAGTAAGGCTCAGTTCGGAGAAATGCATAGGCTGCGGCAGGTGTGTTGATGCCTGTCCTTTTTCAGCCATAACAATGGATTCTGAAACAAATAAGCCACTCGTCTGCCTGTACTGCGGCTATTGCATGGATTACTGTGCATACGGTGTGCTCGGCGTAGAGAAAGTGTGAATAATGGATACTTTTATCAACAATGTTCTCATTATTGACCTGAGCAAACATGCCTATCACATTGAAAAAAGGGAAGCATATTTCAACGAATATCTCGGTGGCACAGGCGCCGGTATTCAGCTTCTGAAAGAATTCCTTGACCCGAAGGCTGACCCTCTGAGTCCTGAAAATGTAATCGTTTTTTCCGTGGGCACACTTACAGGTAAATTCCCTATGGTTTCAAAGACTGTAGCGCTTTTTAAATCTCCTCATAACGGCTACCTTGGTGAAAGCCACGCCGGTGGAAGAAGCGCCATTTCCATATGGCAGGCCGGTTACGGGGCAATCGTCATCAAGGGGGCGAGCCAGATACCTGTTTACGTGGTAATCGATGGTAAAGCTGTCCATTTCCGTGATGCACGGGCGCTCTGGGGTGTGAACGATATGGCAGTTGCAGGCCGTATCATGCGTGAACGCGACGGTAAGAGCGGTTTACGGACTATCATGAGGATAGGCAAAGCCGGTGAGCGGCTTATCACCTATTCATCACTGACTACAGAAACCTATCGCCATTTTGGACGACTCGGACTGGGTGCGGTCTTCGGCAGTAAAAAACTGAAAGGACTTGTGGTAACAGGGACTCGAACCGTACCTGTCGAGAACAAAAAAGAATATAAAGCGCTTTATGATCAAATCTACACATCATGTGTCTCCTCCTCCACAAAAAAATACCATGAACTCGGAACAGCCGAGAACATCCTTCCCCTCAATGCACTCTCCGCTCTTCCAACAAGGAATTTCCAGGAAACAAGCTTCGAGAAGGCAGAGGTACTCTCCGGTGAAAACCTCGCAGAGGCCCATCTCGGAAGGAGGGTTGCCTGCAGTCACTGTCCGGTAGGATGCATACACCTTGCCGTTCTCCGCGAAAAATACCCCG
This sequence comes from Pseudomonadota bacterium, assembly GCA_026388315.1. Lineage (NCBI taxonomy): Bacteria > Pseudomonadati > Pseudomonadota > Pseudomonadota bacterium. The sequence goes on from JAPLKA010000044.1 coordinate 41,775, forward strand.
ATGATCCCTATTTCTACAAAACATCCTTTGTATGCTACGACTATGAACCTTTGTACAGTGTGGGTTCATTACTCGGGATTCAGACTGTTGAAGCGTTTTTGAAAATCATGATAACGGTTGAAAAATACGGTATCGATGTAATCACGACTGGGGTCATCCTCGGCTGGACAACTGAGGCATATGCAAAAGGTTTAATTGGCAGGGAGCAGACAGGTGGCATCTCCCCTGCCTTTGGAGATGCCGGAGGCTATATTGAACTTATTGAAAAGATGATTGAACCTGACAATGAGTTTTTCGAACTCATGGGAAAAGGTCTTGATGCACTGACAAAAAGGTATGGAGGGAGCGAATTCGCAGTAAATTACTTTGGAAATGAGCTATCAGGCTATCATACCGGTCCCTCCATTCATCTTACCCATATTACCGGCGCAAGACACAGCCACCTCGACAGTGCCGGGTACAGCATTGATCAGAAAATGTTGCGCAAAGGCGCCCTGCTCCCGCCGGAGGAGCTTGCGAAACAGCTCTTTAACGAAGAAGCGGAAAGACAGGTCCTCACAAGTCTGGTGATATGCTTGTTTGCTCGAAATATCTATACAATGGAGCGCGTCAGCAGATGTCTGAAACTTTTCGGATTGGACGTGAGCGAAGACAGGCTTCGTGAAATCGGGAAAAAAATCCTCATGGAAAAAAATGCCCTTAAAAGGGAGATGGGATTTGACATGGAGAATTTCACCATACCGGAAAGGGTTTTAACCGTTCCTACGCCATCAGGCCGCATCGACCCCTCTTATCTGAGGGAAACAGCGAAACACTTCAAAAACCTCCTTTTATAGGCTATACGGATAAAAAACACACATTTTTTTGTTTGCAATTTAAATAAGATCGCAGAACAATGAAGAAAAAGTGGGTGGGGATCAAAACAATAAATGTTATATTGCAAGACCTCAACCAGTGTGTAGAAGTTGTGGCGATGGGTTAAGGGTGGATCAGATTAAGTGTTTGACTTCCTAATGGGTTATCGCTATAAATTGATGATTAGTAATTAACTGAATTACAAAAAAAGGAGGGTTAAATAAAATGAGCGCAAAAGATCAGAAGTTAACCTTGGATTTGGGTAACGGAGTGAAGATAGACTTGGTACAGATTCCTGCGGGGAAGTTCATGATGGGGTCACCGGATACGGAGAAAGGTCATACAATTTATGAAGGGCCGCAGCACGAGGTGACCTTCGCTAAGCCCTTCTATATGAGTGCTTATCTGGTGACAAGGGCACAGTGGGTTCAAGCAATGGGCAGTGACCCAAGTGAATGTTCAAAGCACCACAAAGCTCGTTTTATTCGTCCAGAACATTTGGGACACATGGTGGCTAGTGATCCCAGTCAAATGCCTGGGAAGCCCGATCAGCCGGTAGATAGCGTGAGCTGGAAAGATGCCCAGGAGTTCTGTACAAAGGTGAGCGCCTTGACCGGTAAAAATGCTCGCTTACCTGGCGAGGCGGAGTGGGAATATGCTTGTCGGGCCGGGTCGACCACCCGCTTTTGTTTCGGAAACGATCCGGATTGTAGCAAGCTCCCTGAATATGCCTGGTTTACTGCCAATAGTGACGATTACACATATCCTGTAGGCCAGAAAAAACCCAATGATTGGGGATTATATGACATGCATGGCAACGTGGTGGAGTGGTGTCAGGATGGGCTGCACTATACTTACGATGGTGCGCCCACTGATGGTAGGGTTTGGGATGCTGATTCAAAGATAACTCCATCGGGGATTTGCCACATGATGCGCGGCGGGTGCAACAATAGCCATGGCGAGGGCTGCCGTTCTGCCGGGCGCGACTGGGGTCCTATGAAGAACCGTTGTGGCGATGTCGGTTTCAGGGTAGTGGTTTCGGCGGCTTCTTAAATTACTCTATGCTTAAGCCTCTTGCAAAACCCAGGGAATGATTTTTTAGGCCATAGACCCTTATCTGTATATCGATAGGGGTCTTTTTTGCAACATTTTAAGTGGTAATGAATGACCTGAAATAGAGGTTTTTTTCTTAACTTCATAAGGATATTATGCTATAGGGCATAATAACAAGATATGTGCTGTAGCAGCAATTTTTGGAGAGGCCCACGTGAATGAACAGTACTAAACCGGAAAAGGATCCTCAGAAAAACCGTCTTCACATTTTACTCATCGCTGCCACAGCAATCGCAACCATCCTTATTAGTCTCTATTGTCTTGTCTCCGGATCGTTTATTGTGTTTCAGAATCTCTTCTATATCCCTATTATTCTGAGCTGTGTGTATTACGCAATGCGAGGATTTATATATTCTATATGCCTTGCTATTATTTATTTCTTCCTCATTCTCACCTTTACATCAGACAGTAACATCATATTGCAGGCATTGATAAGAGTTGCTCTGTTTATTGCCATCGGGGGAATCATCACATTCTTGTCGGTGCAACGCAAGCGTTTGGAGAAGGCATTGCAGGAAGAGAGGGAGAAGTTCCGGACTGTGGCGGACTTTACCTATGACTGGGTGTACTGGACTGATCCACAGCGGAATCTTATATACGTATCCCCCTCCTGCGAAAGGATAAGTGGTTACAGGTCTGAAGAATTCATGGCCGATGCAGGGTTAATATACCACATCGTTCATCCTGATGATCAGGATCTGTTCAGACGTCATGCGGATGAGTGCCATAACCTGATGGCTAACGAAACGGGCAAGGTTGAGTTCCGCATTGTGAACCGGAGCAGCAAGGAACACTGGATTGCTCATCTATGTCAACCTGTTTATAACAGCGAAGGACAGTTCCTTGGTCGATGCTCCAGCAACCGTGACATCACCGAGCAGAAACACGCCGAAACGCTTATTCAGGAATCGGAAGAAAGATACAGGATGGCAATCGAGCACTCAAATGACGGGGTGGCCCTTGTTGAGGGAGATTATCATATATATGTGAACCAGAAATTCCTCGACATCTTTGGCTATGAAAAACCAGAGGATATTTTAGGAAAATCTCCCTATATGGTACTCCACCCTGACGATCGCGAAATGGTTCTGGAGTATAACCGGAAAAGGCAAAGAGGAGAACCGGTTCCCTCAAAATATGAATTCAAAGGGATTAGGAAAGACGGCACCACTCTGTTTGTCGAAGTCTCTGTAGCAAAAATTACCTATAACGGGAAACCGGTTTCACTTGCCTATCTCAGGGACATTACCGACCGCAAGAAGGCAGAAGAGGCACTATGCGAGAGCGAAGAGAAATTCAGGACAATTTTTGATAGGGCCGGTGACGGGATTCTTCTTGCTGATCCTATAACCAAAAAATTTCTTCAGGGGAACGCTGCCATATGCTCCATGCTGGGATATACAAAAGAAGAGATCAAAAATCTTACCGTCTACGATATCCACCCACCGGAGGATATCTCCCATATTCTTGATGAGTTTGAAAAACAGCTAAAAGGGGAGAAAGTTCTTGCCGAGGACCTGCCGGTATTGAGAAAAGACGGGTCAATCTTCTATGCCGATATAGACTCTACCCCCACTACCATTGGGGGAATGCGTTACCTTATGGGCATCTTCCGTGACATTACCGACCGCAAGCAGGCAGAAGAGATGCTTCTTAACGAGAGAAAAAAGTTTCTCACCCTTTCCGAGAATGCACCTTTTGGAATGGTTCTGATTGATACAAAAGAAAATTTTATCTACATCAATCCAAAATTCAAAGAGCTGTTCGGATATGATATAGAGGATATTCCTGATGGACGAACATGGTTTAAAAAGGCATACCCTGATCCTGAGTACAGAAAAACAGTTATCTCAACATGGGTAGAAGACTTAAAACAGGCAAAAGAAGGTCAAAAAATACCAAGGATATTCAAGGTAAACTGTAAGGACGGTACGGAGAAGATTGTTAACTTTATCCCTGTCCAGCTCGAAACAGGAGAGCATATAATAAGTTGTGATGACATCACCGAACAGAAACGCCTTGAGGAGCAACTTCACACCATGTCCCTTACAGATGAGCTCACAGGCTTATATAACAGAAGGGGGTTCTTCACCCTTGCCCAGCAGCAGATGAAGGTAACAGAGAGGACAAAGAAAGACATGCTCCTCTTCTTTGTTGATCTGGATAGGATGAAGCAGATTAATGACACATTGGGTCATCAGGAAGGAGATAAGGCGCTTGTTGAGATTGCAACTATCCTCAAAGAGGTATTCAGGGAATCGGATATCATAGGCCGTATGGGAGGGGATGAATTTGCAATCCTCGCAATAGATACCACTGATGAAACCAGAGAAGTCCTCATGAAGCGTCTGCATAATTACCTTGATGATTACAACAAACCTGAAGGGAGAAACTACACACTCTCCCTGAGCATGGGTATAGCGCACTATGAACCTGAAAAACCCTCAACTCTCGATGAACTTATCGCTCAGGCAGACACGTTGATGTATGAAGAAAAAAAGAGAAAGCATCTGTTATTGTAACGTAAATCCCTTCTCGTTAAACAATCTCAGGCATGCATTTACCGCCTCATCATCATAGAAAATCCCTTTATTTTTCAAGATTTCCTCAAGGGCTACATCAATACCAAGCGCCGGACGATAAGGACGATAAGATGCAATAGCCTCTACCACATCGGCAACTGCGAGGATTCGCGCTTCAAGGGATATCTCCTCCCCCCTCAATTCCTGGGGATAGCCTGATCCATCCATCTTTTCATGATGCTGGAGGATAATGGTAGCAATAGGCCAGGGGAATTCCACATCCTTCAGAATATCATATCCTGTCTGAGGATGATCTTTAATGAGTTCGAACTCTTTCTTTGTCAGTTTTCCCGGTTTGCTTAATATCTCGGCAGGCACAGAGATCTTTCCGATGTCATGGATTACCCCTGCCATACGGATTCCTTCAATCGTATTATGTGAAAGATTCATCTCGGTGGCTATGGCGCGGGCAAGATTCGCCACCCGTCTCTGATGGCCCGCTGTATAGGGGTCTCTCGTTTCCACCACCTGGGCTATTACCTGAATGGTTGCCCCCATAGCCTCCCGGAGGTTCTCCAGGGTATCTTCGAGCTTCTCCTCTGCCTGCTTGCGGTCGGTAATATCACGGACAATCGCTTGAAGGAAAACTTCATTGCCTACATCGACACGGCTGAAACTTACCTCAGCATCAAAAAGGCCCCCATCATATCTGCAGTTTTTCCATTCAAAAAACTGTGGTTTCCCGGATAACGTAAGACTTACCTTTTCAAAGATTTTTTCTTTTGAATCCCTTCCGTCCGGCTGGAGTCGGGGTGAGAATTCAACAGGAGAGTGCCCGATAATCTGATCCCTGGTACACCCGAACATGCTTAAGGTCTTGGTATTACAATCAACGAATGCCTCTCCTTTGAGGAGAAATATCGCATCATTGGCACATTCAAAAAGGGACTTGTATTTAGACTCACTCTCTCTCAACGCCTCTGTAATCTGTTTCCTTGAAAGAGCAAAAGCAAAAATCTCTCCCACTATTTTAAGCAAAGCGATTATGTTCTCAGACCATGTCTTATTTGAATGAACGTTTTCAAACCCGATGAACCCTATAGCGGAATAGCCGGATATTATGGGCACAGCGACAATGGATCGAATTCCTCCCCGTAAAAACTCTTCTTTTTCCGCCGTTGCTTCAGGCGGAAGCCGAGTAACATCAGGAATATGCACCACTTCAAAACCATTTATCCTCTCATAAAGCCACGAGAGATCATCGGTCGATATGCTATGAGCGGTTTGTATCTGTGTTTCTACCCCCTTTGCGCACCACTCATGGGTTCTGCTCATATTCTTTCCGCTGTCATAAAACTGAAAAACATAACTCCGGTCAACACCGGCAAAACTTCCTATAGCCTTCAATACATCGCTTATCCCATCGTCAACTTCATCCGGGGAGAGAATTATAAAGTTTGTAGAAAGGCCCAGGATCAATCTTAATAGTGCTTCAGCATCTCCAGGTGCGGCATATGCATTCATATGGTCAGCACCTCTCTCTTCCGGAGGAGAAGCCTGTGCCTCGATCTTCTCCAATTCCTGTGTCTTCGACTTTTCTACTTTGTATTTGTCTTTCATTTCAAATGCTTCCCAAAGGCATTAATTATCCTTTTGCTGGATTTATTTCCCCTTAAACACGGGCTTCCGCTTTTCGAGAAACGATCTTGCTGCCTCTACATGGTCTTCCGTCTCGGAAAGAAGCGATAATTGAGATGATATGTAGTCAAGATGCGCCCTGAGTGTATTCGTTTGCCCCTGGTAAACTGCCCTCTTCATCATCCGGATAGCGAGCGGGGGTTTTTCTGCAATTTTTTCAGCAAGTTTTATCGTCTCTTCCATGAGGCGGTCATGAGGTACAACACGGTTCACAATGCCCAGCTTAAGCGCCTCCTCGGGGCTGATGATTTCACCCGTGAAGAGAAGTTCAAGCGCCTTTGATACCCCTACCAGCCGGGGCAGGAAATATGCACCGCCATCTCCCGGGATAAGCCCCATCATGATATAGGATTCTGCAAGTTTTGCCTTATCGGAACAGACCCTCATGTCACACATGATGGCCATATCCATTCCAGCGCCCATGGCCGCTCCATTAATCGCTGCGATGACAGGCTTGTCAAGGTCTTCAAGTGTCAGGACTATCCGGTGAACACCGTCCCAGAGGAACCTCTTCATGTCCCATGATTTCAGCTTTCCCTCTGCCATATCACGAATATCCCCGCCGGAGCAGAATGTATCGCCTTTCCCGGTCACAACGATTACCCTTACTCTGTCGTCTTCTTTTGCTTCTTCAAGATACTCACGCCACAGCCTGATCATCTCCGGGCTGAATGCGTTTTTCGCCTCAGGCCGGTTAAGGGTAATCGAGGCAATATGACCCTTTACTTCATACAATACATGCTCTTCATTCATAATCTTTCATCCTCTTATTGCGCCGGAATGCGGGCTTGTATCCTGTCAATTAACAAGGTGCCTTTTGATGGATCATTGATGTTGGAAACGCCGATAAGATAGCACCCTGACTGGCGAAGTATAAGACCTTTATACAAAGGGTCCAGCGTGATAAGGGTCGTGCCGCCCGGATTCTTTGTGAGTTGTGGTTGAACGCCTGCCTCTTTCAGATAATTCACATAGCGGCTGAGTGTATCACCTGAGGCATTTACCGATTCATTGAAAACAACAAAAACCCTCACAGGCTCACCATCAAGGTTTGCCCTTGCTACCAGACCTTTTTTAAAGAATGCATATCCGAGAACACTCTGGGAGATATATGTTTCTGTGCGGGGAGTAATATCGGGAATGTTCAGGAATTCCAATTCTTCAGGGCGGGAAGACCCACCGGGGATGTTTTTCGCAATCGCTTTTGCACAGTCGATGAACACATCGGGTTCAGGATTCATAGAGCCTGACGCAGAAAGTTGCACAAAATACCTGTCCTGGTAGAACATCAACTGCGAATCATTTACGAAGCTTCCGCTCCCGATTTTTGCCTCCGGTGAATCCGGATTTCGATAGCGGGAATATATGCCAAAGGCATCGAGCGGCGAGCCCATTTTATAAATATCCACAGCAAGAGCCTTATCCGGATTGTCTTTGCTTATGTAGAGCGCTGCGCCGAGGGCTTCAAAACCATAGGGTAAATAAAGTTCAGCTTCGCCGTTGATATGCTTGTAGAGGTTGTCCGGGTTGAATGTTTTTGTTTTGCCTTCCAACGTCCACCCTTCTGAAAAACCAGGCGCTGGCATCACATGTTTCACAATCATATCAGCAGGTGCAGCATAGGTATTGACGGCAAAAAACGAAAGCAAAAAAATGAAAACCAACATTGTAATCCGTTTGCGCATTGTCACCTCATCACTCAGATTACCACGCTTCCCGGCGGTCGCTCGCAATGACTTTATTTTTTTTGTTATGCAAATAACATCCGCGCCTTTTGCATCTTATCAGCAATATTCAAACCGTTGGCACAATGAGCAACACATTCAGTACAGTTAGAGCATGCAAAAGCGGATTCGTTCTGTTGCAGTTCATCATAGGTGGATCGGGCAAGTTCATAATTTCCATACCCGTCCGCATACATGATAGAACGGTTAATGGTGCTGATGGCAACATTTTGCGGGCATGTGGGCTCACACTGTGCACAGAGATGGCAATAATAGGGGGTGATGGCTTCGGCATAACGCTCAAGGATCTGCCCATCCCTCCGGGTCAACCTCATTCCCATAACCGCTGTGGCTTCCTGAAGCATACTCATATCCTTCATGCCTGGAATTGCACATGCCACATTCGTGTCCTGGAGCACCCACTTGAGCGCTGCCTGGTGGGGACTGATGGGCCCGAGCGCATCCGTCTTGTATCCTCCTACCTGGGTTTTCATGGCAACGATGCCAATGCCTGCCTTTGCGGCGCGGGCAATTGCCTCCTTCACAGCCGGTTCGCTCTTGTAGTTATAAGCCACCAGCGCCATATCAAAGAATTTACCCGGGTCATTTGTAATGGCCTTTAGAACGTCAGCCTGATTTGTGTGGGTTGTAATACCAAAAAAACGGACCTTGCCCTGCTTGCGAAGCTCCAGCAGCGCTTCCCGGGTTTCAGGATTCATCGCCCTTTCTCCGCTCGTCAGGCTGTGGAGCTGGATCACATCGATATAGTCTATTTGGAGTTTTGAGAGACTTGTTTCAACGTCTTTGAAGATATCCTTCTTTGACTGGGAGGTCTGCGGTGTTTTGGTTGCTACATAGACCTTGTCTCTGCGGCCTTTCAGGGCTTTTCCGACAATTTCCTCGTTCCTGCCGTTCATGTATCTTCGCGCAGTATCAACATAATTTACACCGAGATCAAAGGCAGCCTCCATCGGCTCATAGTCCGGGGTAAGCATGGCGCCGAAGCTTACAACCGTCACTTTCAGTCCCGTCCTGCCGAGCGTCCGGTAGACCGGAGTTGTGCCCGGCCTTGAAGCAGGTGAAGCGGCCTCTGTTGTTCTGCCCAAACCGCCCAAACCTGCTGCCGCAGCCACTCCCATAACTCCAAATTTCAAAAATGCCCTGCGATTCATCGAATTATGATCTTTTGTTTTGCTCATGGGAACCTCTCATCTTCGAGCATTAACCACTTTTCCATTATATCACACATAAATGATATTTGCATGAGACCATTCTGCTGATTATAAATGGCAAAGATTACGCAAAATTACAATCATTTATTGACAATAATATGTAAAATAAAGCAAATTATTTTTAAATATCTGCACGAGGCATTGAAAAATGAAAAAAGGGTTGTACGCTGTTGGTCAGTTATTAATTCTGGTTATTGTTTTCGCTACCCCGCTTTTTGGCCAGGTAATGACGATTACAAAGGAATACGTTTACACCGGAAACGATTTCGATACAGCAGAAACATGCAAAATCATAGGTTTTGAGGAGGCAAAAAGGCTTATTTTTGATGAATTGGAAGCAAATTTAATCAGTGACAATAGATTTAAAAGGTTCCAATTACCAAAAAACAGGCTCATGGCTTACGCGGAAGGCATTGTAACACCGGAGATCAGCAATGAAAAATGGGATGGCAGGAACTATTCTTTCAAGATTCGGATTGAAATAGATTCTGATAAGATATTGAATTTCACAGGTTTTCATTTTAAAGACAAGGAGAAAATAGAAGAACTTGAAGAAACGAAAAAGAACACTGAAGAAGCCTTAAAGAGAATTAAAAAACTACAGAAGGAAATCTCACCGGCTAAAAAAAACAGAGAAAAACAGGCTCAGTATCTTGCTGCTGTCGAACAATTAAATCTGGAACAATGGATTGATGAAGGATATGTATTGATGAATAAGTCTCAATATAAGGCTTCGATAGAGACATTTGATAAAGCCATTGCATTTAAGCAAAAACCCCGCAGCATAAAACAGGAAACAAACAGTGGAACCGTTGCAGCACCCGCAGCCCATTTGAGATCACAACCATCACGCAACGCACCACCAGCCGGATATGTTACAAAGGGGACATTGCTGTTAATATTAGATGAATCGAAAGATGACAGCGGGGGGCTTTGGTACAGGATAAAACTTCCTGTTTCCAAAAAAGAGGCCTGGATAGCCAGCGGAGCAGTTACTCGAGCGAAACAGGATATACAGATCGGCGATAATAATATTTATTCCATTGCGCGGGCTTATACAGGCAGGGGAAATGCCAATGTGGAATCCGGTAAGTCAGATGCGGCAATAGACGATTATAATAAAGCTATTGAATTAAGTCCTCATTCTGCTGCCGCTTACAATTATCGTGGCCTGTCATATATGAATCTTGGTGATTACAAAAAGGCAATAGAAGATTTTAGCATTGCAATCCAATTAAAACCGGACAACATCGCAGGGTATATTAACAGGGGTTTTGCCTATTCGGAACTGAATGATTTTCAGAAAGCAAAAAAAGATCTCGATCATGCCATTCACATGGAACCCCGGAATGAATTTCCCTATTTAAGCCGTGGGCGGCTCTATGCAAAATCAGGTGATTTTAAGGAAGCTATAAAAGATTACGATATGGCGCTTGCGCTAAATCCCAATATCAGCATTGCCTATGCCGGTAGAGGTATTAACTACGCAGCATTGAAGAATTATGAAAAAGCCTTAAAAGATTTAAACACTGCAATCGAACTTAATCCTAAAAATACTGATGCCCTGTATAGCCTGGGCAGTGTCTACCTGAACATGGGAGAAACTGAAAAAGCAGTGGAAAATTATAAAGCTGCTGCCAGATTGGGCGACAAAGACGCTCAGGGATACTTGAAGAGAAAAGGCATTCTGTGGGATGAAAAATAAGTAAGCAGGTATCACTGCAAGTCTTCCTTTCTCTTCCATTTTCGGTGTGAGGTAACGGCAAACCGGTGGGCTTCATCGCGCATTTTGACTATCTCTTTGAATACCGGTGATACCCTGGGGAGTACAAGCGGGTTTTTCCGGTTTGGGGCATAGATTAGATCATCCATCCCTCTTCTCCTCTCTCCCTTGGCAATGCCAATGACATCCCTGTCGATATTCTGCCCTCTAAGCGCTTTAGTTGCTGCAGAAAGTTGCCCCTTTCCACCATCAACAATAAAGAGGTCGGGCAGCGGCCCTATTTTTTCATCCGTGAGCCTTCTCTTAAGCACCTCGGCCATAGCAGCCACATCGTCCATGGACGGCGCCGACCGTATATGGAATACCCTGTAACCCTTCTTATATGTTTTAAACGCCTCGAAAACCACCATCACCCCTGTGGGGTTTGCACCGAATAAATGCGAAATGTCATAGATTTCAATCCGCTCAGGTGCTTTCCTCAGATGCAATGATCTTTTGAAGGCATCTCCGAGGTCAAGCGCCTCAGGCTCAAGAAGGTTTTCTATGGCAAGGGGAATGATTTCCTTTGACAACCTGCTCCTTGGGCCGTAAATACTGACAACGCCTTTTTTCCTCTCCTTCAGATGCTTCTCCAGAAAGTGTCTGTCTTCAATATCCTCTGAAAGGATAATCTCCTCGGGGATCGGCCTTGTGTTATAATACTGAAAAAGGAATGACGATATGGCTTCTTCGTAGGCAACTTTCATCAAGGATTCTTTAAAATGTTTTTTTGAGACGAGTACGCCTTTTCTGAAGGTAAGCAAAACGATCTTAACTCCATGATCCCCTTCAAGGAATGCCCATACATCCCTGTTCCTTCCGAGGTGTTCATGGACACGCTGCTTTTCCACCATCCCCTTGATGGCCAGATATCTCTCCTTCAGTTGCTTCGCCTCTTCAAAATTCCAGTTTTCGGAGGTTTCTTTTATCCGTCGCTGGAGCTCCTTCAGGAGTTTCTCGTCCTTTCCTGACAGCAAATCGACGAGTTCGTCAACGACCTTCCTGTATGTCTGCTGATCTGTGTGCCCGGCACATGGGCCGAGACACTTCTCCAGTTCAAAAAGCATGCAGGCCCGCTTTCTCTTCCTGAAAACAGTATCTTTACACCGTCTTATCGCATATACCGTCTGAACAAGTTTCATTACATCCTTTACGTCCCGTGCATGGGGATAGGGACCGAAATAGAGCGCCCCGTCGTCTTTAATGTCTCTCGTTATATAAAGGGCCGGAAATGTTTCCTTTACGGTAAGTTTTAGGGAAACATAGGTTTTATCATCCTTGAGGTTGATATTATATTTTGGCGAGTTTTCTTTTATGAGGTTATTTTCTAAAAGGAATGCCTCCTTTTCACTCCCCGTCAGCATAATCTCGATGTTTTCAATATTACTAACCAGGCGGGATGTCTTGGGATCTTTTTCGCTCTCGCGGAAGTAACTCCTCACCCTGTCCTTGATGTTCTTCGCTTTACCAATGTAGATGATATTCTGCTCTTTATCACGAAATGTGTATACACCTGATGATTCAGGGAGGGAGTTTATAATCGTTTCGTCGATCATGTATCTACTATCTTTAACCCCAGAAACTTTACCATCGGATCGAAGTCTTTGTCGTCATGTAACAAAGATGACCGTTTTCTTGCCATTGAAGTAGTCGATCCACACGGACAAGTCAACGAGAATCATCTGACTAACCGCATCTCGTTAAGATCGCCGGTCCATTTAAGTTTTCCCCGAAGCCCCTTTATTCTCTCCTGGTTCTTCATTTGTAGCAACAATTTCAGCCCCTCTTCTATTGCGGCCTTTCTTGTTCTCAAACCGGACGCCTTGAGAGCAGATTCCATCAGTTTGTCATCAATAACTACATTCGTTCTCATTCCTCGCCTCTCATGTGTATTGATTATCCATATTATACACATCGATGGAACTGCCTGGTAGTCTTATTTTTTCAATACACAACCTCTGGGCTGAGGCTTTTCCCAACTTTAGGAAGGTTGTATGCTTTCTATGCCAACAGGATGACTGCCTTTCACTTACAAATAAATTATTTAGAATGAATGAGTTATCGAGGATTACGAATTAAAATGGGGTATAACGTTTGACTTCAGCGTACAACAAAAGCGTAATTTTGGTAGTCCACCGGAACCATTTTTTAGAATCAATGCCAGTTCAAGTTTGAAACCTCCTGCTGAAACTCCGTTGCCACATCATTGATACTTTCGAATTTACCTCCGAAAAGGCCAGCTTTAAGTGGCTCCCAGTTTTCCTTCAATGCACGCGCTTCACCAATTATGCGTGTGAGCGGAGCGTTGTTGTACCCACGATTTTTCCAACCAAAACGACCAATTGGCCCCCACACATATTTTTCGCGTTGCTTTCTAAGATCGGCAGCAGCCAGAGCAAAAAGCACCTCGAATTCGTCAAAGGACCTCTCGTAGCTTTTTCCAATAAATAGAACATCATCAAGCTTAGGTTGAAGTATTTTGAACAGATATTCACTCATTGGTGCATAATATCTCTCATACCCTGGCAACTGCTTAAATATGTTCATACGGGTTAATTCAAGAATTGCGTTTGCGATAGCTTCAACGAAAAACTCATCCTGCTGCCTGCGCTCGGAAAAACCAACCTGCGTATAAAAAATGTTTGCCAACGAGTCGTATCTCTTGCCTTCAACTGCAGCTATGCCCGAATAATAAAGTCCGATAATCAATGGATACCAACGAAGATTTGCCCATACTTCAAGCCCGTCTTGCGGTTCAAGGCGATCTGTTGACCTTGCCATAACTTTCTGCAGAATTGCTTTGTGGGTGGGTTTGCCCCAATAAGCAATGCAGGCGGTGAGTAAGGCGAGATCGTTACTGCGTTCCTCGTACTTGGAAATTCTCTCAAGGAGTTCATCCTTAGAGAACTGGTTTTGAACTTTGAAATGATCCTCATTGGTAACAGATAGAAATCGCTGGACTTCCTCTATAATGAAATCGTGTAACTCAATCGATGAGGAGTCACTTGCTAATAACGATTTGATCCTCTTTATTTTGCTTGACGTGGATTCTCTGGAGAAGTCTTCTTCTGAAAACGGTATAACGATGAGGCTATCGAGGTCTTTATCCTCGGATTTCTCTATGTCTGATAGATGAGGTGCCTGCAAGATGAAATCCCCGTCTCCATCGAAGTAGCCATAATGTGGCGTTTGGTTCGAATTCTTGTCGTTTGCTACCTTTGTATGGACATATGACATCAGGCCGCTGGCTGTTAATATACCGTTTTCAGTAGCCGCTTTTCCGCGAAGTCCCTCAATTAAATGACCAGTAAAAACAGAATGATTAGGTAGTGGTCCTCCAGAGTCTGAAACCACTTCATCCGCTTTTCCTGCTGTAAGGACTTGACGGGAATACCTAAGCATCATGTCTCTCAAAAAGCGTGTACTGCCTGGATAAAGGCTTCGAGTCAGAGCCAAACCGCCATAGCACGCATCCATTATAAAAAACATGTGCTTGGCCCGTATCAACTCGGCGTTCCGCGTGAGTTCATCCCACCTGATAAACGTGGAAAAATCTTCCATATCCGCATCGTAAGGCACCAGATAGCCGACTTCCCCACGGATTCCGGTGCGCGTATGGCCGTGCCCTGCGAAGAAGATGAAGATTCGTTCGTCGAGATCAATGTCAGATAAAGTAAAGCGCATGAAACAACGTAAGATGTTCTCCTTGGTTGCTTCGCCATCTACGAGATAAGTTATATTATCTTGTGGAAATGCAAGCGCATTAACCAAAACGTTTTTAATCTCCTCAGCATCACTAACAGCATATGATAGAGGCGACGCATTCTTGTAAAGATTGATGCCAATTATCAATGCGCGGCTATTTGTGTAGTGAGTTTTTAGAAGAAATCTAATATCTCTTAAAATATCTTCCTCCGATCGGCCCTACCAAGTTATTGCATAGTTTTATGAAATATTATCAATGTTGATAGAATTATTCAATCAGTAATTAGTATTGCTTAATGCCACTTGAAAGGTTGCATCTAAGGCAGAAACCGCGAAGCGCACATTACAGGAAGAACATCCCAGACTATGCAGGGACAGAAAACAAGCTGTCAAGCATTTGCTCATTTCATTCAGTTACAACAAATCCAGGCAAGGGGCTGATGTGCAGATTTGTAAGGGTTGATGTCTTCATAGGGTGTAAGATAATGATAAAATAAGTTCTCCACAACATTCTACCACTCTTTTTCAAACGTGGGCGGCTTTACCCAAGACATCTTCTGCCCATTGATTAAGACTTTTCCCTACGGTTTTTGCTGTGGAAATAGCTCTGGCATGAACCTCAGGAGAAACACGGAGCATCATCTTACCGGAAGCTGCCTTCAATGGTCTGCGGCCTGTGGCAGCACAATCTGCTATATAATGATCAATGGCAGCCTGGAAATCGGCCTGGAGTTCTTTTACGGTTTCTCCATGGAATGTGATGCTATCCGCAATTCCTATAATCTTGCCGGCAAAAATATTATCTCTTTGATCAAATTCGATCCGGGCCGTATACCCCTTATAGGTCATTACATTTTTCATGGTGTCACCTCCAATTGTATCAACCACTCGCGCAGTTCTTCGACCTGATACTTTTTTGCTTCCTTGCCCGGGTGGGGTCGATGAA
>JAPLKA010000045.1 GCA_026388315.1 Pseudomonadota bacterium
AAATCCGCCAAGGATTGCAGGAAGATGTACGGTATTTGCCAAGTCCGATATGATTCATCTCCAGCAGATTGCAACCCCTGATTATGAGATTGTAGCAGGTCTGTGCTATGCGCTTGCGAGAAATTTCAAGAGTAATATTGCCAAAGGCAAGGACATCCAAAACCCTGTGGCATTCGTAGGAGGTGTTGCGGCAAATGCAGGCATGAAAAGGGCAATCAGAGACGTTTTTGCCTTGCAGGATGGGGAATTTATCGTTCCTGAATATTTTACCTCTATGGGGGCTGTCGGGGCTATATACACAGTGCTCGATGATCCGACACTGAAACACACATTTACCGGATTCGAAAAACTGAATGACTTCCTGGCAAAGAAAGAAGCCGAAGAAGGGCATGAACCTTTATCGCTTTCAAAAGAAAACCTCCATGTTTCCTATGAAATGGTGAGCGTCTATACAAAAACAAGGGCATATCTCGGTGTTGATGTGGGATCTATCAGTACAAACCTTGTTTTGATCGATGAAAACAAAAATGTCCTTGCAAAAAGGTACCTTATGACTGAAGGAAGGCCCCTTGAGGCAGTGAAGAGGGGCTTTGCCGAACTTGGAGAAGAGATAGGCGATTGTGTAGAGATCATCGGCGCCGGAACAACAGGGTCAGGAAGATACCTCACCGCCGATTTTATTGGCGCCGATATCGTGAGGAATGAAATAACTGCCCAGGCAGAGGCAGCAATAAATATTGACCCTGAAGTGGATACGATTTTCGAGATCGGTGGTCAGGATTCAAAATATATAAGCATTGACAACGGTGTTATTATCGATTTCGAGATGAACAAGGCCTGCGCAGCGGGAACAGGCTCATTCCTCGAGGAACAGGCTGAAAAACTCGGTATTTCAATTAAGGAAGAATTTGGGGAACTTGCCCTCTCATCAAAGAAACCTGTGAAAATGGGTGAGAGATGTACAGTCTTCATAGAGTCAGACCTCGTTCACCACCAGCAAAAGGGTGCAAGGACCGATGACCTTGTGAGCGGTCTTTCGTATTCCATCGTAACGAACTATTTAAATAAGGTAGTCGGGGACAGGAGGGTAGGGCGGAGGATATTTTTTCAGGGAGGTACTGCCTTTAACAAAGGGGTTATAGCGGCGTTTGAAAAGGTGCTCAAAAAACCGATAAAAATCCCTCCTCACCATGACGTGACCGGGGCAATAGGCGTTGCAATCCTTGCAATGAAAGAAAAAAACTGGGACAAGAGCAGTTTTAAGGGTTTTGATTTAAGTAAACGGCAATATGAGATCAATACATTTGAATGCAAGGGGTGCGAAAACCTTTGCGAAATAAGGAAAGTAACGGTCGAGGATGAGTCGCCGCTCTTTTACGGAAGCAGATGCGAAAAGTATGATGTTGTGAGAAGGGTAGAGAAAAAAGGCATACAGGATCTTTTTAAAATCAGGGACGAAATCCTTCACAGCGTATACGACAAAGAGGTTACAGGCGGTGAGCCTATAGGCATACCAAGAATTTTGAATATGCTTGATTTTCTCCCTTTCTGGAAGGCATTCCTTTCTGAACTCGGTTTTACTGTAGTTCTTTCTGATGCAACTAACAACAAGACGATCAAGGAAGGCGTAGAAAATATCATCGTTGAGTCGTGTTTCCCTATCAAGCTTGCCCATGGACACATTCTCAACCTTATGCGCAAAGGTGTCAAAAGGATTTTTATCCCCAGCGTAATAAATCTCAAAAGTCCTTCTAAGCATGTTTCGAATACATTTTCGTGCCCTTATGCCCAAACCATCCCTTATACGGTCAAGGCATCCATTGACTTTGAATCCTCGGGGGTCAAAATAGATTCTCCTATCGTCTATTTCGGAAGGAGCACCGAAGAGGTCTTGAAGAACCTCACCAAATACGGCAAGACCCTGAAGAAAAACAAAAAAGAGGTTGAAAAGGCCTTCGACATTGCCATGAAGTGCCAGGAGATGTTTTATGAAAAATGCCAGGAGGCGGGCCTACAGTACCTTTCAAACCTTACTGAAAATGATAAAGTGATGGTCATAATCGGGAGACCATACAACAGTGTTGATCCTGGTGCCAATCTGAACATTCACAAAAAATTGATGGACCTCGGTGTAAAACCGATACCATTAGATATGTTGCCCTTAATGGAGGATGTAGAAACCGATGAAGACTTAAAGGATATGTACTGGGGTTATGGGCAGAAGATTTTAAGGGCAGCAAAGCTTTCAAAGAATCGTGATAATTTTTATGGTATATATATTACAAACTTCGGCTGCGGCCCCGATTCATTCATTACCCACTTCTTCAAAAAGATTATAAAAGGTAAGCCATTCCTCCAGCTTGAGATTGATGAACATAGCGCTGACGCAGGCGTTGTTACAAGGCTGGAGGCATTTCTTGACAGCATAAAAAATGCAAAAAACCAAACAATATCCATACGGAAAAAGGTAATAAAATTCAGTACCGATGGTATAGGGAGAAAAATATACATCCCCCCCATGTGTGATCACTCCCTTACCCTTGCAAGCGCCTTCAGAGCTTGCGGGGTGGATGCCGAGGTTATGGAGGAATCAGATGAGTCGACCGTCTATTGGGGCAGAAAATTCACAACAGGCAAAGAGTGCTACCCCTGTATACTTACAACAGGTGATATGCTGAAAACCGTTAAGAAAGAGGGTTTTGACCCTGACAAGAGCGCATTCTTTATGCCATCAGGAGGGGGACCGTGCAGGTTCGGCCAATATCATAGATTCCACAGGTTGGTCCTTGATGAAATGGGTTTTGAAGGTGTTCCCATATATGCGCCAAATCAGGACTACAGATTCTACAATGAACTCAATATCCTTGGAAATAAATTTCCCAGATTAGCGTGGAGGGCTATCGTAGCTACCGATCTCGTTATGAAGATGCTCCATGAAATAAGGCCATGTGAAGAGATTAAAGGAGAAACGGACAGGGTATACAAGGAAGCGCTTGCACAGATCACAGAGTCCATAGAGAAAAATGGCAATAGTCTTTTCGAAGTTCTCGAAGGCACAATGAACACATTTATCAACATAAAAAGAGACGATGTGGAAAAACCTGTAGTTGGTGTAGTTGGCGAGATTTACATACGATCTAATCGTTTCAGCAACGATGACCTGGTGAGAAAAATTGAGGAATTCGGCGGGCAGGTATGGCTTGCACCGTTTACCGAATGGATAACCTACGTAAATTATATACACAGGTCAAGGGGCTTGAAGCTTGACAGTTTTAAAAACGTTTTAAAATTTTTCCTTACAGAGCATATTCAGAGGAAAGATGAACACAGGATGGAAAAGGTCTTCGAAAAATATTTGAAGTACGGCGAAGAGCCAATGGTAAAAGATATTATTAAAAAGGCAAGTCCTTACCTCCACGTAAGTTTTGAGGGAGAGGCCATATTAAGTGTTGGAAAATCAGTCGATTTTTTTGATAAAGGTGTTTCAGGCATTGTAAATGCAATGCCCTTTACCTGTATGCCGGGAACAATATCAAGCGCTCTCATGAAACTGATTCAAAAGAAATATGATGTGCCGGTTATTAATGTGGCCTATGATGGTCAGGGCACCACAAACATAACTACACGTATAGAGGCATTTATGTATCAGGTAAAAGAACATTTCCAGAAGATGCGTTAATTTTTATCCTGGAAAATACCCATATTCCTGAATTTATCGTATCTTTGCTGCTTTAACTCATCTTGTGAAAAACGCATAAGTTCTTTCAAATGCCTTGATAAAGGCTCTCTTATGTTTGAAAAAGTCTGTTGCCAGTTCCTGTGGGCTCCCCCAAAAGGTTCTTTGATGACCTCATCTATTACTTTAAGCTTGTGGAGGTCATGTGAAGTCGGTTTAAGCGCATCAGCAGCAAGGGACCCCTTTGAACCGTCTCTCCAGAGGATTGCCGCACAGCCTTCGGGTGATATGACCGAATAGGTAGCATTCTCCAACATGAGGATTTTGTTTCCCACACCTATTGCCAGCGCTCCCCCGCTCCCGCCTTCTCCGATAACAACAGTAATAACAGGAACGGCCAGAGAAAACATAAAAAGAATGCTTGAGGCAATCGCCTCTGCCTGACCTCTCTCCTCAGCGCCTACACCTGGAAAAGCGCCTGGTGTATCAATGAAGGTTATTACGGGTTTCCCCCATCTGTTGGCCATATCCATAACCCTCACGGCCTTTCTATAGCCGTCCGGATGGGCCATGCCAAAGTTTCTGTATGCCATTTCCCTTACATTTTTACCCTTCTGTTGTCCCACAACGGCAAAGCTTATATCTTCGTAACTCGCAAAACCGGCGACAAGGGCAGGATCATCCTTAAACTTTCTATCCCCGTGAAATTCTGTAAAATCCGTAAATATATTAGTGATATAGTCAAGTGTGTGCGGCCTGTCCAGATGTCTTGATACCTGCAATCTTTGCCAGTTTGTCAGATCGCCATATATCTCCTTTTCGAGTTTGGAGATTCTTTTTGACAATGTGGCAATTTCCTTAGCATAGCGGGGATCGTTGATGCCGTAAAACCTTTCTATCTCAAGCATCCTTCTTTCTAAAGGTTCAAGTTTCTTCTCAAAATCAAGATAGTATCTCATCCGTTACCTCATCATATTCGATTCCTTCAGGGAAATGTTTCAGCAGAATATGCAACTTATTGTGATCGATTCTTATATCGTGAACGTGTATCAGACGTTTTTCTCCGTTGAGCCGAAGTTCAATCGATACCTTTGATTTTCCCTTGATACTGAAAAGTACGTCTTTCAGCTTTTTCAGGTCATCTTTTTTGAAGATTTCGCAGTTGACTTTGATTGTCACCATCTTATCCATTTCACGGGTTATGTCTTCAAGGAGCGTTATATTTTTTGTCCTTATCTTGGCTGTTCCATCCTCTAATTTTTCCACCGATCCATTCACCACAAGAGGCTTATCGCTTTTGAGAATAGAAATATTTTTAGATAACTGGTCAGGAAAAACAATGGCTTCAATAATCCCTTTCGTATCTTCAAGGGTGATATAGGCCATGCGGTCACCCCTTTTTGTGGTAAGCTCCCTGTAGCCGTTCACTATCCCTACAAAATCAATGTCATCAATTATATCAGACTCTTTAATCTTCTGGCTGTCATAACGGGTTATCTGTCTTATAATACGTTCATAAGGTTTCAGGGGGTGCTGGCTGAAATAAAAACCGAAGGCCTCTTTTTCGCCTTTAAGTATTTCATCGTGCGTGAGTTCTTCCATATCAGGTATATTGATTGTATTGTTGATGGCAAACTGTTCACCGAACATGTCCATCTGATCATAACCATTTTTCCCATCCTTTTTCTGGGGCTTATCAGTTTTTTCACGTATTACATGAAGAGCCTGGGATCTTTTCAGCCCCATAGCATCAAAACAACCTGACTTTGCAAGGCTTTCAAGCACCTTCTTATTCGCCTTTCTTGAATCGATTACGCTTAAAAACTGTGCGAAAGAGCTGAATCCCCCCAACTCTTCCCTTACAGAGAGCATCAGGTCGATAGCTGCATCTCCAACGTTCTTGATACCCGACAAGCCATACCGTATCTTTTTGTTACCCAGAATAGAGAATGGTTTATCGCTTTCGTTAATATCCGGCGGCAGTATTTCCACTCCTGATTCCCTGCATTCCGTAATATATTTAATCAGTTTGTCGGTGTCATTTACTTCGCCCGTGAGCATTGCAGAGGTATAGTGAGTATAATAATGTGCCTTCAGATAGGCCGTTTGATAGGCGATGAGACCGTATGCCGTGCTGTGTGATTTGTTAAAGCCATACTCACCAAACCGTAAAATGACACTATAAATCTTTTCAGCCACATTCGGGGCAACATCGTTAGAAACGGCGCCGCTTACGAACTGTTCCTTGTATTTCTGAAGCACTTCCGGGGTCTTTTTACTCATTGCCTTTCTCAGGGCATCGGCATCTTTTAAAGAGAAGCCGGCAAGTTTTGATGCAATTTTCATAATCTGTTCCTGGTAAATAATGACACCATAGGTATCTTTCAATATTTCCTCAAGCATCGGGGTTTCGTATTTTACCAGAGAGGGATTATCCTTTCTCTTTATAAAGTCTTCTACCATCCCGCTCTTTAACGGTCCAGGCCTGTAAAGTGCTATGAGGGGCATGATATCTTCAAACTTTGATGGTTTGAGTTTTGTGAGCAAATCTTTCATCCCTCTGCTTTCAAGCTGGAATACACCTGATGTATCGCCCGAAGAAAGCAGCTCGTATGTTTTCGTGTCGTCTAAGGGGATATTTGTGATATCAATATCTATACCTTCAGATTTTAACAGTTTGTGCACATTGTCTATAAGTGTAAGGGTTTCCAATCCAAGAAAGTCAATCTTAATAAGCCCTATTTTTTCAATGGTCTTCATTGGATACTGGGTGACTGTTTCACCCTTCTGCCCTTTGTATAAAGGAAGGTACTCGGTGAGGGGTTTGTTTGAAATGACTATCCCTGCTGCATGGGTTGATGCGTGACGCGCAAGACCTTCGAGTACGATGGCATTATCGAGAAGTTCTTTGATTTTATCATCATTCAGGTATAGTTCTTTGAGTTGCGGTTCTTCTTCTATAGAGCTTTTGATCCCCGTATTTGCATCAGGGATCAGTTTTGCAATCTTGTCTACCTCGGCATAAGGCATTCCCAGCGCCCTTCCTACATCTCTTACAGCGGCCTTCGATTTCATAGTTCCAAAGGTAATGATCTGGGCCACATTGTCTTTCCCGTATTTTTCTGTCACATACCTGATTACATCATCTCTGCCGTCCTTACAGAAATCAATGTCAATGTCGGGCATGCTGATTCTCTCCGGATTCAGGAACCTCTCGAAGATCAGGTCATATTTTATGGGGTCAATATCGGTTATGCAGAGGCAATATGCTATAAGGCTCCCGGCAGCAGAACCCCGTCCAGGTCCCACAGGGACACCGTGCGTTTTCGCATAGTTGATAAAATCTGCCACAATCAAAAAATAGCCGGCAAAGCCTGTCTTTTTGATTACATCAATCTCGTAATGGAGCCTCTCCCTGTACTTTTCAGATAAATCCCCGGAAAAACCAGGATAGGATGCTTTGATGGTATCGATTCTCTTATTGAAACCATCTACACATAACTCCTCAAAATAGTCATTCAATTCCAAGTTATTTGGTGGCGTAAATTCAGGGAAATGATATGTGCCTGTACTCATACTAACGTTACACATCTCTGCAATTTTTACCGTGTTGGAGAGGGCTTCGGGATATTGTGAAAAGGCACGTTCAAATTCATCGGGTGATTTAAAATAAAATTCTTCAGTCTTGAAGCTGAGCCTGTTCTGATCGTTTATCGTTTTCCCTGT
Source organism: Pseudomonadota bacterium (assembly GCA_026388315.1). Lineage (NCBI taxonomy): Bacteria > Pseudomonadati > Pseudomonadota > Pseudomonadota bacterium. Next base: position 7,403 of record JAPLKA010000045.1, read on the forward strand.
TTGTATGCAAAGGAGCAGTTCGTGTGCCTTTGCTTCTTCCTTCCTCAAATAATGGCAATCATTCGTAGCTACGATTGGGATTCCGTAATGCTTCGATAAGCCGATAAGACCCTCATTTATCTTTTTCTGTTCAACAAGACCGTTGTCCTGGAGTTCAAAGAAGAGGCGGTCTCCAAACATGGAATAGTATTCCTCTATTGTATCTCTTGTTTTCTTCTCATCACCCTTAAGGATCGAGTTTGGAATCTCACCTTTGATGCAGGCAGTCAAACAGATAAGACCCTCGTTATATGTTCTCAACAACTCCTTATCAATCCTTGGAACATAGTAAAAACCTTCAAGCTGGGCAAGGCTCATAAGTTTTATCAGGTTTTTGTATCCCTGGTTGTTCATGGAAAGGAGTATCACGTGATAGGCATTATCCACGCCTCTTATTCCTTTTTTATCAAAACGGGATTTTGGTGCAATATAGGCTTCACAACCAAGTATGGGCTTCATACCGAATTCTTTAGCTGCAAAGTAAAAATCAGCAACACCGAACATGTTGCCATGGTCTGTAATGGCACAGGCATTCATCTTATAAGAACTGGCAAGGTCAAAAAGCTGATCGAACCGTATAGCGCCGTCTAAAAGGCTGAACTGTGTATGTAAATGCAAATGGACAAATTCTTTCATCTATTCCCACTCGATTGTGCTTGGTGGTTTTGAGGATATATCATAGACTACCCTGTTGACCCCCGGCACCTCGTTAATGATCCTCCGTGCTACCGTATCAAGCACTTCATAAGGGATTCTTGCCCAGTCAGCGGTCATTGCATCTTCACTCTCAACGATCCTCAATGCAACCACATTGGCATATGTCCGTTCGTCACCCATGACCCCAACGGTATTTACCGGTATCAATATGGCGAACGATTGCCAGATATGACGGAATTTCTCGTTTCTTTCCACTTCTTCTCTTACAATATTGTCAGCATCTTTCAGGATAGCAAGCCTCTCCCTGGTCACGTCACCGATAATCCTGATAGCAAGTCCCGGACCCGGGAAAGGTTGTCTGTAAACGATATTGTCGGTCAACCCAAGCTCTTTTCCCACGATTCTCACTTCATCTTTAAAGAGTTCCCTTAAAGGTTCCAGAAGTTTCATCTTCATCTTCTTGGGAAGTCCGCCAACATTGTGATGGCTCTTGATTGTTGCAGAGGGACCCTTAAAAGAGGTACTTTCAATAACATCGGGGTATAAAGTCCCCTGGGCAAGGTATTGCATGTTTCCGATTCCAGACGCCTCTTGTTCGAATATTTTGATAAAGAGTCTTCCGATGATCTTTCTTTTCTTTTCCGGGTCTCTCACCCCTTTGAGGGTTGCAAGAAATTTTTCTTCTGCATCTACATATTTTAAATTGATATGAAGCTTACCTTTAAAGATATCAAGGACCTCTTCGGCCTCATTCTTCCTCAGTACCCCGTTATTCACAAAGACGCAGAGAAGATTGTCTCCAATCGCCTTGTGGATGAGGGTTGCAACAACAGAGGAATCCACGCCGCCGCTCAATGCACAGAGCACCTTATTATTTCCGACTTCTGCACGGATTTTCTCAATGGCCAATTCCACAAAAGACCTGGGTGAAAATAGCCCCTTTACCTTACAAATGTTATACAGGAAATTTTTTAATATCCGCTTTCCCTTCAGGGTATGATGTACTTCCGGATGGAACTGGACACCGTAAATTTTACTATCTGTTTTTTTGATTGCAGCATAGGGAGAATTATCTGAATGTGCCAGGATCTTAAACCCTTCAGGCATGTGGAAGATCCTGTCCTGATGGCTCATCCATATAATATCGCCATCCTTGACACCTTTAAAAAGCCCGTCCGGATCATCGAGGAAAATGTGTGCCTTCCCGTACTCCCTCTTTATTGATTTGTCGATCTCACCGCCGAAAAACTTTGTCATCAATTGCAAGCCATAGCATATACCGAGAATAGGTACCCTTAAAGCAAATATCTCCTCTTCACAGACGGGTGCATCCATTTCGGTGACGCTTCGCGGCCCGCCGGAAAGGATAATGCCTTTGGGGTTGAAAGCGTTTATCTTTTCAAGACTCATATTGTATGGATATATTTCACAATAAACACCGAGTTCACGCACCTTTCTTGCTATTAATTGCGTATATTGTGAGCCGAAATCCAGAATAAGAACCGTTTCCTTATGGTAATCCATTATAAGAACCCCCGATAATTAAATTACAATAACCAAATTACAAATTCCAAACAGTCGGATTAGCGGTATGAATATTTCATTCAATTCTGTAATTAGGCGCTTCCTTGGTGATGATAACATCGTGGACATGGCTTTCCCTTAAACCGGCAGATGTTATCCTGATAAACCGGCCATTCTCCTGAAGCTCTTTGAGGTTCTGACAGCCCACATATCCCATTCCAGCCTTAATCCCGCCTATAAGCTGGTTGATGCATATCGAGAGGGAGCCCCTGTATGGAACCCTGCCTTCTATGCCCTCCGGCACAATCTTTGATTCAATTTCGTTTTCATCAATGCAATATCTGTCTCTTGTTTTGCCTTCCTTCATTGCCTCAAGAGAACCCATCCCTCTGTAAACTTTATATGTCCTGCCCTGATACAGAACCATTTCACCGGGTGATTCATCGGCGCCTGCAAAGAGGTTTCCTATCATGACCGTGTCAGCGCCTGCAGCAAGGGCCTTTGTTATATCGCCGGAAAATTTTATGCCGCCGTCGGCAATGATAGGGATTCCATGTTTTTTAGCAGATTTTGAAACTTCAAATATTGCGGTTATCTGGGGCACTCCGATTCCTGCAATGATCCTGGTGGTGCATATTGAGCCTGGTCCAACCCCGATCTTCACCCCGTCACATCCGGCCTTTATGAGGGCCTCGCAACCCTCTTTTGTTGCAATATTTCCAGCAATTAATTGCACATCTTTAAAGTTTTTCTTTATCTCTCTCACAGATTCAATCACATTTTCTGAATGACCATGCGCCGTGTCAATGGCAATCACATCACAACCGGCTCTCAACAGTGCTTCAACCCTTGCATCCCTGTCTTTCGCTACACCAACCGCTGCACCAACACGGAGTCTACCAAAATGATCTTTACACGAGTAAGGGAATTTTCTCATCTTTTCAATATCTTTGATTGTTATTAATCCCCTGAGATTAAAGTCTTCGTCAACTACGAGCAGTTTCTCTATCTTGTGTTTATGGAGCATCTTTTTTGATTCTTCGAGACTGATTCCTTCTTTAACGGTGACAAGATTTTCCTTTGTCATCACATTCTCGACTTTCTCTTCAAAATTCGTCTCAAACCGTAAATCCCTGTTTGTTATGATACCTGCAAGCTTTTTCCCCCTTGTTACCGGTATACCTGAAATCCTGTATCTCGCCATCAGGTCAAGCACATCCTTTATCTTGCGATCAGGAGATATTGTTATGGGATCAACAATCATACCGCTCTCAGATTTTTTAACCTTTTCCACCTCCTGGGCCTGCTCCTCAATGCCCATATTCCTGTGGATAATCCCTATGCCTCCCTCCTGGGCGATGCATATTGCAGTTTTAGCCTCGGTGACCGTATCCATAGCTGCGCTGAGAAGGGGTATATTCAATTTTATGCTGTTCGTAAGGTATGTCGATACATCGATATCCTTAGGCATTATCCTGCTGAGGGATGGAAGCAGAAGAACATCATCAAATGTAAGTCCTTCCCCAATATTGTTCTCTACCATAGTATACTCCTTTTAATGTTCTAAAATATTAAATGTAGACCTCTTTTTTTACACGCGGATTCAGGTAGTTATAATAAATTCATTGCTTGTATACTGTTGGCTTGCCATTTTATATTGGATTAGTATAATGCATAGGGTTAAAATAATCAAAGAGATTTTCATGGATGAACCAACAGTCATAGTAAGCAGCCTTAGCACCTCAATTGCTACAGATACCGGTACCATTCATGCAGTCTGCGACGTCGATTTTGACATTAAAAAAGGTGAAATATTTGGTCTTGTCGGGGAGAGCGGTTGCGGAAAGACAATGACAGCCCTCTCGATAATGAGGCTTGTTCCGCCTCCGGGTAGAATTATGAATGGGGAGATAATCTTTGAAGGCCATAATCTCGTCGGGTTCTCTGAAGAAAAGATGGAACAGGTCAGGGGCAACAAGATAGGAATGATATTTCAGGAACCCATGACTGCGTTGAATCCCGTTATAAGGGTAGGGGAACAGATTGCTGAAACAATAAGAATCCACCGCGATATAAGTAATAAGGAAGTAAAGGACAGGACGTTAAAGCTTTTAAAACAGGTCGGGTTTGACGAGCCGGAAAAGAAATACACCCAGTATCCTCATCAGTTGAGTGGCGGCCAACGACAAAGGGTGCTCATTGCCATAGCGATATCGTGTAATCCTTCGCTGGTTATTGCCGATGAACCCACAACAGCCCTGGATGTTGCTACAGAGTCGCAGATACTTTGTCTGCTCAATGAATTGATCGCCCAATATGGTATGTCCATGCTTTTTATTACCCACAACCTTAATATTATCAAAAAATTAGCCCGGAGGATCGGTATCATGTATGCGGGGAGGTTGTTGGAGCAAAATTGTGTAGATGACTTCTTTGAGAAGCCCCTCCACCCCTACAGTAAGGGACTGGTAGATGCTATATTCGGACTTTCGGGGACGGAAAAACGACTCAAGACTATACCGGGCTTTGTTCCGAGATTATCGGAAATGCCGGAGGGATGTAAATTTCACCCGCGATGTACTCAGGTGATGCCTCAATGTAAGGAAAATGAACCGCCAATGTTTAATACAGGAAATGAGAAATGGGTGAAGTGCTTTCTGTATCAGGGCTGAAGAAGATATATGAAGTAAAGAAATCGGCCTTTTCGTACAAAAAAGAGGTTGTCAATGCGGTAAACGGTGTCTCTTTTACATTAGAGCGGGGGCAGACACTGGGTATTGTAGGTGAAAGCGGCTCAGGGAAGAGCACGCTTGCGAGGTGTATACTGCTCCTCGAAAAACCCGACTATGGCAATATTGTTTTTTCAGGTGTCAATCTCGCCGAGATAACTCACAAACAGTTGAAGAAACTGAGGAAGGATATGCAGATAATCTTTCAGGACCCTTATTCGTCACTGAATCCAAGGATAAAAGTCTACGATGCCATAGCCGAACCCGTTTTATTCCATAAAATTGCTGAGAATAATCAGGCAGAAGACCTTGTTACAGAAATCTTAAAAAGTGTCGGTATCAGTGAAGACTTCTTTCATAAATATCCCCATGAAATGAGCGGCGGTCAAAGACAGAGAGTAGCCATCGGGAGGGCCCTTGCCGTAAATCCTGCACTTATCGTAGCTGACGAGCCCGTGTCTTCCCTTGATGTATCTATTCAGGCCCAGATTATCAATCTTTTCATGGACATTAAGGAGAGCACAAAAATCTCAATGCTCTTCGTGTCCCATGACCTTAATGTGGTGAGGTTCATATCAGATGAAATCATTGTCATGTATAAAGGGAGAGTGGTTGAAGCCGGAAAAACGGATGAAGTCTTTTACCAACCTGTGCATCCTTACACACAGATGCTCATTGATTCAATAAAGGGAGGGTTTTTAAACAGGGCAGGGGACGATGCACAGGCAACAGGGGGGTGTGCGTATTACCCAAGATGCGACAAAAGACAAAGCATATGTTCAGGAGAGATGCCTGAACTGAGGGGCGACACAGAGCATATGGTTGCCTGCCTGTTTTAAATACCTTTTATTATTTTGGCTGTCTCTTCAATGGTTGTTATGCCGTTGAATAGTTTCTTCAGCGCATTTTCGCGAAGTGTAACCATGCCGGCCCTTATTGCTGCATTGTGGATTTCGACAGAAGACGCCTTGTTTTTTGTTAATTCACGTATCTCATCATTAATTTTCATAATTTCAAAAACAGCCGTTCTACCGAAGTAGCCGGTTCCCCTGCATTCCAAACAGCCTTCCCCTCTTTGCAAAGCAATATGCTTTTTCTTGCTCAAATCAATTTCCAATTCCTTCTTCAGGTCTTCTTCTTTTACTTCAAATGATGTTTTGCAATGCGGACATATTTTACGGACAAGACGTTGAGCCACTACCCCTATTAAAGTAGAAGCGATTAAAAAAGGTTGTCCGCCCATATCAATGAGGCGTGTAATTGCCGTGGGGGCGTCATTTGTGTGAAGCGTGCTGAGCACAAGATGGCCGGTAAGCGCTGCCTGTATTGCGTTCTGAACAGTTTCTGTATCGCGGATTTCACCGACCATAATGATATCAGGATCCTGACGTAACATTGTTCGCAAAACTTTGCCAAAAGTCAAATCAATCTGAGGGTTTACAGCAACCTGGTTAAACATATCATGTACAAGCTCAATCGGGTCTTCAATAGTGCATATATTCAACTCTGTGCTGCTGATTTTATTTAAAGCCGAATACAACGTTGTTGTTTTGCCGCTGCCGGTAGGTCCCGTTACAAGGATTATCCCATAGGGGTGTCGGATAAATTCATTGAATAATGCAGAATCGTTATGTGAAAAGCCCAATGCGTCAATGTCTTGCAGGAGAATGTCAGGATCGAATATTCTCAGGACTACCTTTTCACCAAAGGCCGTAGAGACGGTAGAAACACGAAGTTCTATTTCCTGTTCCTTATGAATAATCTTTATCCTGCCGTCCTGCGGGCGTCGTTTTTCTGCGATATTCATGCCTGCCATTGTTTTAATCCTGGAAACAATCGCGTTGTAAACCACTTTTTTCAGTATATATACATTATGTAAAATTCCGTCTATTCTGAAACGAACAATACTGATATCCCTTTTCGGTTCAAGGTGAATGTCGCTCGCCCTTTGGTCAAACGCATAATAGAAAAGATTATTTACCGATTGAACGATTGGCCGCGAGGCATGATCCTGAGTCCCTGAAATTTGCAGTCCCTTATGCAGGCGCTCTAAATTACCCAGGTCTACGGTACTGATTTTTCCATGAAGAATCATTTCCTGTTCTGCGGCGGACAATGAATCCATCAGGCCGTAAGTCATATTGAAAACACTGTTTATATTCTGTTTTGTGCAAAGCACTATTTCGACCTTCAATCCTGTCATTTTTGCGATATCATCAAAGGGATAATGCGAAAACGGGTTAGAGATGGCAAGGGTCAGGGTATCGTTCTGTTTTTTTATAGGGATTAATCCATAGGCTTTGGCAAATTTACCGGGTATCATTTCTGTGATCGCGCGCGAATCAAGTTCCAAAGGATCGATTTTAATAAATTCAATCTTCATATGGTCTGCTAAAGCTTTTAAAAATACCTCTTCCTGTAAAATATGCATATCCAGTATTATATCTTCTATCTCCTTTTTGGAAGAGGTTCTGGCTTGTTCGATTTCAATGTTTTGTTTTTCAGAGATGAGGTGATTTTTGGCTAAAATTGTGTATAAATCTTTTCTATTGATGTTTTTTAACATGGTATAATGGCCTTCATACTTATAGTTTTACAATGTCACTTCAGGATATTTAAAACATAATTATATCACATGAGCCTCTTGAAAAAGTACAAAATAAGGTAGTATTTACTGAAGGCAAGGAAGGCTGAAGGAGGGAAGGCTGAAGGGAGCGCAGAGCAGAGGGCGGAGGGCGGAATCCGCATTCTTTCCGGGTTTTCATTCCGTACGGTTTAATCCCGACAGCGGAGGGACAATCCGATATCCGATATCCGAAATGGAATCTCCTTGAACAAACAAGATGAGTTATAGTAGTGTTTAATGCCATTCAACAATCATGAAGAGATTCAACTACAAAGAGTTCTTTAAGGATCAGAATAATTATTATCTCCTCTACATTCTATTTCTTTACGCTTGTGTCATGTACTACCTTGTTCAGTGGCCTATTTTTGCAGGAGACACCGATTTATGGTACCACCTGAATGGAGGCAGGTACATCCTCGAACACGGCGTCATACCGAAAGACAGCAGCTTTTTTTCCTTTATGTTGCCGCCGCGTGAATGGGTTGATTATTACTGGTTGTTTCAGGTCATTGTATATAAGATATATTCCTTCTCAGGTTATTATGGCCTTGTTTTTTTGAGGGCTTTATTGTTCCTTGCCCTGGTATCGCTGATACTTGCATTTTTGCTGAAAAAGAACCAGGGCAATAAACCATACCTGTATATTATGGTTTTATTTTCTCTCTTTGTTCTGTTACTTTTGCCCAGGTATTTCCTTATCAGACCGCATATATTCTCTTATCTCTTCATATGCCTTTTTATATATATTATTGAGTTAAAACCGGAAAAAGCAATCTACCTGCCCGTGTTTGCTGTCTTATGGACAAATATACACGGGATTGAATATCCTGTGATGCTCTTGATAGCATTATCCTATTTGACTGAATTCTTCATCAACCATATAAGAAACAAAACACATGTTAACAAGAAAGAGCTATTTTTTATTGTTCCACTAATTCTGTCAGTAGCTGCCGTTTTTTGTACGCCCCACGGTGCCCAACTTACGTGGGTTCCCTTTCTCCCCACAGGGTTTGCAGCGCTATACATTCAGGAAATTAAGCATATAAAACCGGAGGAATTCTTTTCATTTCAAATTATAAAAATGACCATATCGTACGGAACGGTATTTAATCTCCTGTTTTTCGCTTCATGTATAGCCGCCATAGTTACCCTTTTCAGCAAGAATAAAAGAATAGGGCACCTGCTCATGTTCGCAGGGGGGATTGTCCTTCTTGCAAAGGCAAACCGTCTCCGGTATGAATGTGCATTGCTTTCACTGCCTGTTCTCAAGGATTTCCTGGCACTACTTCCGACAGTTTCTATTAAAAGGAAAATCCTCAAACTACTCGGGATAATCCTGATTGCTTTAATCATGATGATTCCCGCTATAAGCATAAAAGACTCATTTATCAATCTCCCGCGATATCCATTTTCTCATAAAAACCTTCCGGAAGGAATCTGTACCTTTTTAAATAAGATACCTGCTGGTGGCACAGTTTTTAATCATCCCAATCACGGCGGTTACCTCCAATGGATGCTCTATCCAAAGTACAAGATATTTATGGATATGGAGATACCATTTCTTTTTTTAAATGAGGATATTTTTACTGCAAATAATGTTTTTTCTATAGGGAAAGGGTTGAGTGACATTATTGAAACATATCATCCCTCCTTTATCATCGTGCCTCTCGGAAATCGCGGTTTCAAAGGGTTGATCACAAAACATCCTGAATACAGGGTCGTATTTTTCGACGAAACCGGCGTTTTGTATGTCGATAAAAAACAGTTTCCTGAGGTTGCAGATGCGTATGAATTGAAAGAGATGGACCCCTATACAATCATGCATATGAACATTAACACAATCATATCTGAAAAAAGAGATGGACCTGTATTGCAGGAATTATTAAAACTGACCGAAATATATCCCGGATGTGGTCTTACAAACCAGTTAATGGCACACCTATACAAGAAAAAAGGGGATTATAATAAATCGATACAATATACTGAAAATATTATAAAAAATTATCCGGAGACGCCGGTTGGTTATAAACTAAAAGGTGATGCGCTAAAAGACCTGGGGGAATATGAGAATGCCCTTTCAGAATATAATAAGGCATTAGACAGGGCGGTCAATAAGGTTGAGATATACAGGGAAATCGGTAATATCTACATGAAGCAGCAAAAATATGCCAAGGCTTACAAAACCTTTAAGATAATTACGGATCCATTTTCTGGAACAGATTATAAATATATGTATGATGTCTGTCTTTCTGCAGCTTTATCAGGTAACCGCAGGGATGCGGAAATTCTCTTCAGATATGCGTATGCACTTGTTCCGCCGGAAGATAAGGAATGGAACGCAAAGTATGCCAAACTCGCGGAGATGGTGAAGGAAAAGAGGCAGGCTGAAGGTAGATAGGCTGAAGGCATAGCCCACACAGTGGGCGAGAAGGGGAGGCTCCGGCAACTTGGTTGCCGGAGGGGGCGACGCAAGCCCCAATAAAAGTGTGACAAATATCATTGACAAAAAAATATATTAAGACTATAAAGTAGATTGCAATACATATTAAAATATTTCAGGAGGTGTTTTATGATTAAGGTTCACAGAAATAGTAAAGGTTTTACATTAATTGAGTTGTTGATCGTTATCGCGATCATCGGTATCCTCGCTGCAATTGCAATCCCTGCATACACTGGATACACGAAAAAGGCAAAGATGGCAGGTGTGACAAGTGCACTGGGCGCGCTTAAAAATGGCATAATGGCATATTATACGGAAAAGGGAAGTATACCAGCTGGACCGATTGCTATGGCCGATATTAATGCCAATTTTGGCATTGCGCTGCCCGGACAGTATATTAGTGACGCAAATGTTACCAATGCTTCCGACATTGTTACTGTCAATGTCGTGCTCGCTAATATAGGTGGTGACGTTAATGGTGGTGTTGCGAATTTAGTGTCAACCAATGTTACAGGGACTCCTACATGGACATTCGGATCGGCTAACGCTAATGTTTCTCCTCTTCTTCCCAAATAACAGCATATAACAGTCAAAAATGGGGGGCGTTTGTTGCCTCCCATTTTTTTGTAAAAAATTGTAAAAATATTGATAATTATCACAGATTTATTTTGAGTTAGGGTTTATAATGCATTTATGGGATATGTAATTTTTATTTTTGGTTTGATTGTCGGCAGTTTTATTAATGTATGCATCTACCGCCTTCCGAGAAGCAAATCAATTATATTGCCCCGGTCGTTTTGCCCCTCCTGTGAAAAATCCATTAAATTTTATGACAATATACCCATTGTAAGCTACATATTCCTCAGAGGCAAATGTCGTCACTGCGGCGCAAAAATATCCATTAAGTATCCGGTTGTGGAGTTTATAACGGCCTTTTTATTCCTATTATTTTATAAAAAGTATGGCCTTTCTTATGAGTTTTTGATCAATATACTTTTCGTCTCCCTTATTATTACCATTTCCTTTATTGATTTAGAATTTCAGATTATCCCTGATGTTTTAAGCATAGGGGGGCTGTTTGCCGGTTTTGCTTTAGCTTTTTTTAGAAAACCCATTTTCTTTTACCATGACGCATTGTATGGGATTTTGATAGGTGGAGGGATCCTTTTCGCCATAGCCTATGGCTACCAGCTAATCACAAAGAGAGAAGGCATGGGCGGCGGAGACATTAAGCTGCTTGGCATGATAGGGGCTTTTTGCGGGCTTAAAGGTGTTATATTCAGCCTCATGTCCGGTTCTGTCATCGGCACTCTCGTTGGCATACCGCTTATGCTTATTAAAGGAAAAGATACAAAGTATGCCATTCCATTCGGCCCGTTTTTGTCCCTGGGGGCATTGCTTTTTTTGATCATGGGAGATAGATTTATATATGGTTTTATCAACATTATATCGGGAAGATAATATAAAGGATGGTGTTTGTGCCATGAAAAAAATAATTTTACTTTTTCTATTCATTTTCATCTGCCGGTTCGGGGTTGCAGGGGCGGCAATGAATGATTATTGTGTTACCCCCACATTCACCTCAACCACAACAAAGCCGAACATACTGATTCTTATGGATTATTCCGGCAGCATGCAGTTCCCCGCTAATATAACATGCGATTATAACACAAGCGATCCTTATGACGGCCAGGTTGTAAATTGCCAGACGCCCAGTTCATCTACCACGGATAACTACAGTACAACTAAAACCTATTATGGATATTTCGATACATCCAAATATTATCAATATACATCGGGCTTATTTAGAGTCAATACCACCTGCACGAATACCGACAAGATCGGAAACAGCAATACCTGCATATCCGGCAATCTTTTGAACTGGATCGCCTCGACAAGGATAGACGTTTCGAGAAAGGTATTGACAGGCGGCAGGACAAGCACCGGCGCTTCGGATATTTATCAAAGCGAAGGGGCGAGGGTAGTTTACACGGATACGGGCATAAACTGTAAATTTACTATTACCACTACAAGCACTTCAGGCGCCGGGAGCACCAAAGCAAGGACGCTTGCAATCGCCAATCGAAGCGGCTATACATGTCCATTGGGCACCTTAAGCGCCAGCGATATTGATGTCGAACCGCAAAACCCCAGCGCCGATACAGGGATAGTTCAGGATTTTTACGACAAGGTTACTTTTGAATTCATGATTTTTAATACGGCATATAAGGGGAAGTTGCTCTCGGCTAAAGATGCGACACAAAGCTCCCTGATTGCCGCAACAATCAATGAACAGCCATATGACGGAACCCCCACGGGAGAAGGGCTCTGGGAGGCATATGATTTTTTTAAGCAGAGCAACGACCATTCATATTCTTCCAATACAAGCGATATCAATGCAGGCAACGGCAACAAAGATCCTTATTATGACGGGAGCGGCGCCAGTTCAACGGCAGTCCCATGCAGGAAATCTTTTGTTTTGCTCATATCCGACGGTGTCTGGAACGATAGCATTGACCCTGTCACGCCTGCGAGGACGATGCGCACGACTGACATGAGAAGCGATCTTACGGGAACGCAAAATGTTATAACATACGTGGTCTATGCATTCGGTGATAAGGATCCAACGACGAAGCTGCAGGGACGGCAGGCCATGAAAACGACTGCCATGTTCGGGGGTTTTGACGACAGCGACTCCAACACCTGGCCTTACCCCTTCACGGCTTATCCTTCCAGCAGCAAAACCGTAACCTACCCGATAACCGGATGCAATCCGGCTACGGGTGGCACATGGAGTTCCAGTTGTAAGGAATGGGATAAAAACAAAACCGGTGAGCCCTATAATTTTTTTGAAGCCGACGACGGCGATGCATTGGCTACAGCATTGATAAATGCCTTAAATGACATGCTGCGCCGGGCATCATCAGGAACTGCCGCATCGGTCCTTGCTTCGAGTGAAGGCAGTGGCGCAAACCTTCTGCAGTCTGTTTTTTATCCAAAAAGGCTCTTCACCGATACTGAAATTGAATGGACAGGCGAAATCCAGAATCTCTGGTATTATATCGACCCCTACCTTCAGAGTACATCAATACGGGAAGACACAAACATTGCAGGTACAAGCGGTGCAAGCATACTCAATCTCGCGGATGACTACCAGATAGAATTTTATTTTGACACAACCGATAACAAAACAAAAGCAAAAAGGTATTCTACCGCCGCTGATGGCACAAGTAAAACATATGTTGATACGGTATTTCTTGAGGATATAAAAAACCTCTGGGAGGCAGGCACAGTGCTATTTCAAAGAAACCTTACAACCTCGCCCAGAACAATTTACACAACCATAAATGGAAGTTCCTTTTTAGCGAATAACTTTTCAATTACAAACAAAACCACTTTGAGCACATACTTACAGGCTGCTGATGCTACCGAAGCTGAGAAGATTATAAACTATGTGCACGGTACGGATCAGACAGGATATCGAAGCAGAACCGTAACAGTATCAGGCACAACAGGGGTGTGGAAGTTGGGAGACATAGTAGCATCAACACCGCGCCTGCAATCTTCAATACCGGCGGCCAGCTTTAATAAACCCCCGCCGGATGGCTATTCGGATTCAACATATCTTGCATATACTCAGACCAGCAGTTACCTGAGTCGCGGGATGGCATACACCGGTGCCAATGACGGGATGCTCCATGCCTTCAAACTTGGCAAACTGGAGCAAACCTGGAGCGGCCAGGGAACCAGCGATAAAGCGAAGCTGACAAATCTTGATACAGCTACCGCCCTCGGGTCGGAGGTCTGGTCTTTTATTCCCAAAAACTCCCTGCCTTACCTTAAATATACGGCTGATACAAACTACTGCCATCTATATTTTGTGGATTTACCTCCATCAATAATTGATACGAGCGCTCCATCGGGAACGGGAAGCGAAATCTCAACCGCAACAAAAACAACAGCCAGTTGGAAGACGATTCTGGTAGGCGGTATGGGGTTAGGAGGCGCAAACAAGATTACAAGTTATTCCTGTACAACCGGCGCTTCCGGCACCTGCGTTAAAACCCCGATCACAGACCCGTCGGATACAACAAAAGGTCTGGGCTATTCTTCTTACTTTGCCCTTAACATTACCGACCCGAGCAGCCCTTCATTGCTATGGGAATTTTCGGACCCTGCCCTCGGTTTTTCCACATCAGGGCCTGCTATTATCCGTATCGGAGCTGCCGACAAAAACGGAAAATGGTTTGCTGTCTTCGCATCAGGTCCGACAGGCTCTATAGATACAACAAATCACCAGTTTCTGGGCAAGTCGGATCAAAACCTGAAGCTCTTTGTCCTTGATCTGTATACAGGCTCTCTTCTCAGGACAATTGATACGGGCGTCAGCAATGCCTTTGGCGGTTCTCTCTATGGTGCAGTCATTGACACCGATAAGGGAGATGCCGCTTCTTCCGGCCACTACAGCGATGATGCGTTTTACCTTGGTTATACAAAGAAAGATACAGCAACATCCACATGGACAAAGGGAGGGGTGTTAAGGATCATAACAAAGGAGGATGCGGATCCTGCAAACTGGGTTGCAAGCACCGTGATTGATAATATCGGTCCGATTACAAGCGCTGTTGCGAAACTTCAGGACAGAACAAATAAGAATTTATGGCTCTATTTCGGAACGGGCAGATTTTTTTACAGATATGGCACTACAATAGATGATGCAAGCGGGCAGCAGGCGCTTTATGGACTGAAAGACCCCTGTTACAGCAATACAACTGCTATACCGCCCGGACCAATTAATGACATTGACAATGCCTGTACAAGCACCTTGACAACTACAGGGCTCGATAATCAGTCCGGCAATACTCCAAGCTCTTCACTTTCCTCGGGGGCAACGGGCTGGTATATCAATCTTGACGCTGCAAGCGGAAATGTTGGAGCGGAAAGGGTTATCACGGACCCTCTCGCTGCATTTTTCGGCACTGTTTTCTTTACCACGTATACCCCCTCAATCGATATATGTTCATTGGGCGGGAACACGAATATCTGGGCTGTAAAATATGATGTGGGGGGTGCAGTTGGAGGGCTACAGGGCCAAGCGCTTACACAGGTGTCCACCGGGGCTATTCATGAATTGCCCCTGGCAACGGCATTCACAGAAAAAGGAGGCAGGAGGACTGCTGCTATAACGGGTATGCCTCCTAAAGGACAGGGCCTTGCGATTCTTGTCGGCCCTAAACCACTGAGGAAAATTTTACACATAAAAGAACGATGAAAAAAGAACGATGAAACGGAAGAACGGGTTCACACTCATTGAAATACTTGTTGCCATCGCCATTATCGGGATACTTGCCGCTATTGGCACTGCCAGCTTTACGGGATTAGTAGGAAAATATAATGTAAATAACCAGATAAAAACAATGTATACAGATATAATGACTGCACGGGCAATGGCGGCAATGAAAAACAGGGCGCATTTTGTAAGCTTGTCGGCAAATCAATACAGTATCTACGACGACACCAACACATCGCCGAACGGAAACGGAACGCTGGAAACTTCAAGCGATACGCTGATATTACAAAAAACTCTGGACTATGCCATTACCTGGAACAGTACGGCCACAATAGAATTCAATGTGAGGGGCCTTTGCAATACACCCAGGACAATCTGTATTTATTCCACCGTAAGTCCTGAATATGATTGTATAAAAGCCTCACGTACACGGATTACGCTTGGAAAATTAATAACACAGGGGACGTGCAGTGAAAGTAATTGTGCAACGAAATAAAAAGGGCTTTACGCTTATAGAAACCCTCATCGCTGTCTCCATATTAACGATAGCAATGTTAGCGATGCTGAATACCATAGTCATATCCTTCCAATACGGCTTGAGAAACAGTATAAGAAATGAGGCAGTAAAGATGGCCGAAAAGAAGATGAATGAGCTGAGAAACACCACATTCTCTTCTCTGGTAAGCAGCACTTCCACAGAGACACGGACTTTTAGAAATTTAACCGTAACGTATACACAGCAATGGACGGTAAGCACTTTGTCAACTACCAGCGTGGCTATTGATGTAAAGGTTTCATGGTTCTATCCGCCGGATTCGGGAAAACAGTACGACCATAGCACAGCGTCGATTGTGAGTCAGGATACTTGAGGTATATTTTGATTAAATACAACAAACAGCATGGATTTTCCTTGATCGAACTTCTGATAGTCATGGGCTTGCTTGCGATTGTGGCTGTTATGACTATGGACGCCTTTAATATGGTTTTAAAACAATCCGGCCAAACGATGAAGACTGTGACAACGGAGATCGACCAAACCATCGGCCTTGATATACTCCGTTCTGATATCGAGCAGGCAGGTTTCGGTTTGCCATGGACTTTTAAGAATTCAATCACGTATAACGAAGCTGCCTCATCGCCTGGCTCCACCTATAATGATTCGCCATCGAACGCCCCGCGTGCCATTTTAAGCGGCAACAATGTGGGATATAACAGCTCAGATTATCTTGTAATCAAGTCTACCGTGGTTGCCGGGAGTGATACAGCCAATAAATGGACTTATATTTCAAAGGATACAAGCGCCGCACCAACCCCGAAGTCCTGGACGTCAACGTCAAGCAATCTTAATACCAATGACAAGGTAATAGTAATTAAGCCGCGGTACGATGCAACGGGGAATAACGAGCTGGTGATGAATTCGGGAACGTTTTATACAACATATAGCAGCAGTAGCTTTGCCTCTGCCTTTTCTCCGGCGACTATAGGAGAGAGATTTCTCATTTACGGTGTTAGTGCCGTTGATACCAGCCTGGCCAACTTGCGGATGCCCTTCAACAGGGCAGACTATTACATTGCCAGACCATCAACCGGTATGCCTTCGGATTGTGCACCCAATACGGGAATCCTTTATAAATCTACCGTTAATCACAGCGATGGCGCACTCACCGAGATGCCCGTACTTGACTGTGTTGCGGATATGCAGGTTGTATTTCGTCTCGGCACAGATAGCAACGACATAACCGCTCTCACGGCACAGCAGATCCGTGAACAGGTGAAAGAGGTGAGGGTATATATACTTTTTCATGAAGGCTCAATGGACAGAAATTACACGCATGAGACTTCGACGGTAACGGTCGGTGAATTCAGCCTTGGAAGCACCTTTAATTTAGCGACTACTATCGGGACAAACTGGAACAGGTACCGGTGGAGGACCATCACTCTGGCCGTAAAGCCAAAAAATATTTTATGATATCGGGGAAATCTTATGTCCTGTTTTGACAGAGAAAAAGGTATGGCGCTCCTGGTTGTTTTGGCAATAATTGTGATTACTTCCGGTTTGGCTGTGACTGTTTTGTATTTTATAACAAAACAGACAGAGGTTTCAGGGCTT
Organism: Pseudomonadota bacterium; assembly: GCA_026388315.1. NCBI lineage: Bacteria > Pseudomonadati > Pseudomonadota > Pseudomonadota bacterium. The sequence continues at coordinate 24,818 of JAPLKA010000045.1, forward strand.
CAAAAAAGATATCAGACTGCAAAAGAAGCCTCTCTGGGGGCCGTTGAAGTCTTCACGAAAGAGGTTATTCCTGCCACAATTTCCGGCACTACCCTGTCGGCAAAAGTTACGGGCTTTAGTACAATATCAACTGCTTCTGTCACCGTTGCTCTACCATCCACCTGTGATTTCAGTAGTGACAAATTAAAAAAATCAACTGCAAACTGGAGCAGCAACTGTTCCACTGCACCAGTCAGTGCGCCAGTCGGTTCGACACCAGCCGATGCCGATTTGAAATTCACCTTAAAAAGCGCCTCAGGACAACCTTTTGATGTCTATGCCAAGATAGTTGACACAGTTGCTGGCAATTCAAGTACCGGCGGGGTATCTCTTGAAGGCGGCGGAGGTTCAGGAGATGCCGGATCGGGAGTAATATCGACTCAACATTTTCCCTATATGTACACGATTGAAGTACTGGGACAGCGACAGCAAAACCCAAGCGAGAGAGCATATTTTGAAGTCCTTTACGCCTATTAATAAGAAGGGCGTCAAAAAGAAAAGAATTTCAGAAGCCGTTAAACGTAATAAAGAAATACCGTTTTTGCTGCTTGGCGCCGTCATTACAATGCTTCTGTTCATATTCCTGAGCATTAAAGCATGCAGGCATACCCAAGACATAACACCAGCATGGCAGCATATTATGCAAGGGATAGTGTCAAAACCAACAATTGAGGACAAGGTTGGCCGAATGCCCGAAATGGTGAAGGCCAGATTACAGCTTGAATCAATAAACAACACGGATGTTTTAAAAGTCATCCCCGAAGGAAGCGAAAAGAAAGGCAGTGCCATTACATACATATATGAGTGGATAAAAAATGATGAACCTTTGGGGGGGAATACTAACAGCATTAGCGGCTTCAAAAAAGGGGATAAGATAGAAGTAATAATTACACCGTTCGATGGTAAAAAATACGGGCAACCCAGGACTCTATCAACAGAAATTATGAAAACAACCCCTAAGATCATTGAAAATAAAGAAATAAAATTTGATGGTAATGTATTATCGCATAAAGTTAAAGCAATTGATCCTGACAACGGCACACTTTCATATTCATTAATAGAAGCACCAAAAGATATGACTATTGATAAGACGAATGGGACGATCAACTGGCAGGTAAAACCGGATGAATTCGGGGTATTCAATATAAGGGTTAAGATTTCAAACGACCAGGGAGGAGAAATTGTCTATCAGTTAAATATCAATCTTAACAAAGCCGAAGGCGAACCCAAAAAAGATGCGACCATACTTCCACAATGATATAGGATAAGAGTTGGGATAAGAGTCCGATTGGTTTTATTGGTTGGGGGAAGAGGATAAGAGTTGAGAGAAGAGTTTGATTGGTTAAATTCAATGGCTACTATTAATAGGTTTGAAGAACTTGAATGCTGGCAAGAGGCAAGAAAATTAGTGCGTTTAATTTATGTTCTCATAAAAAAAGATAAATTCAGAATGGATAAAGATTTAATCGGGCAGATAAAGCGTAGCTTGATATCTTCTATGGCAAATATTGCTGAAGGCTTTCACAGAAGTAGCAATAAAGATTTTATGAAGTTTCTCGATTACTCAAGATCATCAGTTGCAGAAACAGTAAGCCATGGTTATGTCGCTCTTGATCAGGGATATATTACCGGCAGTGAGATGGAACAGGTAAACGATCAGGCAAATATTGTATGGAAAAAAGTAAATAATTTCATTACATATCTAAACAAATCCAACCAATGAAACAGTTTGAACCGTTTAAGCTGTTTTCCCTCACCCCCTTTCAACCAATTAAACCAATTAAACTCTTATACCTATTCCCCTTCTTCCTCATACCCTTCCTCGGCGGTAATCATCTTTCCCTTTTTTATGTAACGATTGATAAGTTTTGGATAGAAACAACATTTATCCTGTTTTTGATTATTGCCATTGCCATAAACCATCTAAGTAAAAAGGGAAGCTCCCCGCAAGGCTTTTCAAGGTTTCTTGTCTTTTTTATGCCATTTGCAGCAGTGAATGCCATCAGCCTTGTCTATACATGGAACAGGTTCAGCACGTTAAATGAATTGAATATTCTGGTTTGGATTCTTGGATCGGTCTATCTTTTTTCGATCACAGACAAAAATGAGGCGCTTCTCAAGGCGCTCGTGATTGGTGCTGCTTTATCTGCTATTTGTGCAGTGGTGCAGTCCAAAGTGTTATTTCCCAATTTTATCGAAGTTTTTCAAGGCGGAAGATATGCTGAGATAGCAAAGGGGCAGGCAATACCATTTTCTTCTTTCCTTTACCACAATGTTTTTGGTGGTTACATGTGTTTTGTTCTCCCTTTGGCGATATATTTCGGCGTGTACCAGGGGAAATGGTTATATAAGATTGCAACTCCCTGTATTATCGCCGGAATTATCCTCTCTACATCACGAATTGCCATGGGAATTTCCTTTTTGTTTGTGCTGTGCTTTATCGCTGTAATGATAAAAAGAAGGGACATAAAAAGCGCTTTGATTATGGTGGCAATTGCTGCTACCAGTATAGTCATGATCTTTACGCTTTTGCACACAGGGAAGGGGGGCGAATTTAAAGGATTGACAGCCGAACTTGGGAAGAAGACACAGATAACAAAGTCTGAAGTTACTACGCTGAATACAAGGACTGAAATATGGAATAACGGTATTAATGCCTTTGTTGCAAAACCGGTGATTGGATATGGAGCAGGGGCATTTGAATATGGCTATAGAAAATATTTTGATGGCGGGATTTACACAAGATATGCCCATAGTACATTGCTGAAGATAGGTGTAGAGCTTGGTTTAATTGGCATATTGTGTTTTTTGTTTTACATTGCAGGATTCTTTTCCTGTCTGAAGGGCAGATTAAAGGAACCGGAATATCTGTTCATCTTAGCCTCAACCGGCTGCGGTCTACTTTTTGGACTACTGGATTTTTCCTTTGATATGCCTGCCCATATCATAACCTTCTTTGTCTTATCTTCCGCTGTTTTTGTTAATGAGGAAAGCAAGGCCAGGGTAGCCGCAGGCTTCCCCGCCTGTCTCATGGCCCTGGCGGACAGGAGCCTGCGCATTGTGTCATATATAATAATTATATGTCTTTTAGGTTCGTTCCTCTTTACCGTAAAGGCAAATTTGTCGGGTAAATCCATAGAAAATGGCATCGCATGTGAGGATGGCGGATTTATGTTTAACGCCTACAATTCATACGTTGACGCAATTTACGATATGCCTATAGATAATGATGGATATATAAAGGTTGTCGGTGTTTTAAAAAGGCTTTATGAAGGGGAGGGTGACCCAGGGAAAAAGGAGAATATTAAAAGTAGTTTAAAAATGTATCTCAACAATATAGAGGAGAAGGAGGATTTAGACTCCGGTCTGTTTTTTGTTGCCGGCATGAGCTATACAACATTAAAAGAAACACATAAGGCTGAAAGCTACCTGTTGAAGGCGATATCCTACTACCCTTCATCGGCGTACTATATCTATGAAATTGTCAGGTTTTATATATCAATTGGTGATTTGCAAAAGGCACTTCTCTGGACTCACGCAATTGATCCTTATCTGGATAAATACCGGACTTCAAAAAACCCTAAAGGATTCTACGTATACAAAATTAGGGATATGGAAGCAGAAATGGAGTATAAGCAAGGCAATGTTGCCACTGCATTATCAATAGCCAAAAATAACCTGAAGGATGCAAAAGAAGGGAAATTTATAATAACAAGCGTTAAGACAGGTGAATATATCTCAACGGAACCTTTTTTGAATTATTTGAAGGATAGAGTAAATTTCTTCGAATAAGACCCCTTTTGCCATCATATAAGAACTTCCAGGTTAAGAAATAATTTCGTTTAGTCCCTCAACCACTTGATCTAACTCCTCCAGAGATGCCCTACCAATCAATTTCCCAATCCTCTCCACCGAGAGTGTCCGAATTTGGCTGATCTTTACCCATGATTGTTTTGGCAAATCCTTTGTCTTTAATTCGAGTGTCAAGGGAAATCCCGCCTTCTGCGGTTGGCTCGTAATTACCACAGCTATGACCGTACCTGAGCGTTCATTAAAAACATCATGACTCAGAATCAAAACAGGACGCAATCCCGACTGTTCGCGGCCCTTGGTGGGGTTAAGGTCCGCCCATCGGATCTCCCCCCTCAGTATTGCGGCCATTGGCTCACGTCCTCAACTAATCCTTCATCGGCCATTGCCTTTTCAAACGCCGGTTCAAGTTTCGCACACTCTATTGTCAGCCTGCTTCGCTTCATGCGTAGCAGTTTCTCACTCACAGCTTCCTGGATTGCCTGACTCCGGTTTTGAAAAATATGATTATTGACAAGTCTGTCCAGTTCGCCAACGAATTCCTCATCCAGTGTAATTGCTATTTTTTCTTTGCCCATTGTATCCTCCTAAGTATTACATTATATCATACCAATTACGGGTAATGCGAGTTTTTTTCGCTTTAAGGAAACTTGGTCTTTTGCATAAACAAAAGTTCCGAAGCCGAACGCGAGTGAATGAAGCCGCCGGAGCGTAATGAGTGTGTTTGCGGGGAATAGCCCGACACAGATGCTCATCCTAATGGAAAATCTGGGATGAACACTTTTTGTTTATGCTGTGTTTCATTGTTGTCATGTTGAAAAAAGGCTCTCATAGCAAAGTCTGAATACGTTGAATTACTTGACGATATGCTGGTAAACATGGTGGAGTATAGACAGGACAATATTGCCGATGCATTATCAATAGCCAAAAATAACCTGCGTGACGCAAGGGAAGAGAGGTTTGTTATTTCAAGCATCAGATTGGGGAAAAACGTCTCCAAATCATCAATGGTTAATTATCTGAAAACAAAACATGAATACTACGAACACCTTTCAACAGGAAAATAAATCAAAGGCTGGGATCTTATGTCTAACGTAAGCGTGATAATGAATTGTTATAATGGAGAGAGATTTTTACGTGAAGCAATTGATAGTGTTTATGCACAAACATACAGAGACTGGGAAATAATTCTTTGGGATGATGAATCGATGGATAATACCCAGGAAATCGCCATTAGCTATGATGATAGACTGAAATATTTTAGGGGCAAGAAGAGTGTTTCGCTTGGGCAAGCGAGGAATTGGGCATTAGATAAGGCGTCGTGCGAATATATTGCTTTCTTGGATCAAGATGATATTTGGCTGCCACAGAAACTTGAAAAACAGATTTATGTTATAGAAAACACGCCCGATATAGATTTTGTCTATTCAAATTACTTTACAAGAAAAAACAACAGGGAATGGTTGAATTTCAGAACAAGACAACCAACTGGTTATGTCTTTGAACAATTTCTACATTTCTATCCCGTTGGAATCTTAACAGCACTTGTAAGAAAAAACGTTCTCAACCGTCTGGAATCGTATTTTGACGAAAATCTCCATATTTGTGAAGAGTTTGATTTATTTATGCGAATCCTGTATAAATCGAAGGCTATGTATATAGAAGAACCCTTAGCGATATACAGAATACATCATGACATGAGCAGCATTAAAATTATAGACAGATATTATGATGAATGGAATTATTCAATGGAAAAGCTGAAGAGATCATATCCGTTTTTAGAAAACGAATATAGCAATGCAATGAATCATTTTTATATTAATATTGCCTATCATCAAGCAAAGATTGCGATGTTTACAAATAACCCGAAATCAGCAAGGAAATATCTGGATCAATATAAATTTGTTCGTTTTAAAGTTTTCATATATTATCTGTTAACCTTTTTTCCGGCAAGGGTTCTTAATTTTTTAGTTAGTGTAAAAGATAAATTTCGTCCGGAACCCCTGTTTGTAAAGCCATAAGTGAGATACTAATATTTGTGAAAGATAAAAATATAATGCGTGAAAATAATTGCAAATCTATTCGTGTAGCCTTCGTATCCCATCGTTCCGATCTTACCGGTGCTCCAAGATGCCTTTTGCTTATACTAAAATTACTCGACCGTGATCACTTTGAACCAATTGTCATATGTCCTGGCCCGGGAACTTTAGTAAAAAAAATAATGGATTTAGGCATACCGGTTATAATGATAAACAAATTTCCTCCTGTTCATCGGCTGGCTGCAACCCTTAACCCTCTTCGCCTTTTATTGAAGGCTCTATACCGAACATCTTACATGGTTCGTCTTTTCTTTGTTTTAAAAAAGTCTGATGTCGATGTTGTGTTTTTAAACACATTGCTCAGCAGTGGAGCAACAATCGCCGCGTGGTTGAATGGTTTACCTGTAATCACATATATACATGAATATTATGAGCGATTTCTGCTCACTTCGCCAATCAGGAGATGGGCGGTCCTCCACAATGCTCAACAGATTGTCGCGGTTTCAAAAGCTACTCAGGGTATGGCTATACAATATGGTGCAAACCCTAATAACACTTCTGTGGTCTATCCAAGCATAGACGAAACAGAACTAATGTCTAATGGGCCCTTCAATATTGAGGCGATCAAGGAAAGTTGGGGGGCAAAACAAAATGATGTTGTGTTTGGAGCTGTCGGTGTTTTGGTTGAAGGTAAGGGTTTTCTTGACCTTGTGAACGCTATACCAAAAGTTCTACTAGAAATTGATAACTGTTTTTTTGCAATAGCCGGGGGATTGCCATCGCCCGAAGATAAATCCCCAGATTACCTGGCTAAGCTCATGGATTGTGTGATAAAACTGGGAATAGAAAAAAGGATAAAGTTTTTGGGCTATATGGAAGATATGTCTATATTTTATCAGGTTATCGATGTGCTCGTCATACCTTCTCACGAAGAATCGTTTTCTCTTGTTGCATTAGAAGGGATGTATATGAGAAAACCGATAATTGCTTCTATGGTAGGTGGGTTACAGGAAATTATCAATCCTGGAATGAACGGAATTTTAATTCATTCTCAAAGTATAGGCGAGCTTGCAAGTGCAGTGATAAAATTGGGAAGCGAAGAAGATTTACGCAGATCCATGGGGACAGACGGAAAAAAACGTATGGAAGAGTCCTTCTCAAAGACAGTGTTTGTCTCAAAGATTCAAGAGATAATACGATCAACCGTAAAAGAATATCATGATGACATTTTTAAAATCACAATATCACGTTAACGAAGAGGGTATATTTTTTTCTGATAACAATGGTTATTGGTCTAATTTAAATAAAGAAGAAAACAAAGTCTTGATTGAATCATTGCAACATAGCTCAGCAAGAGAAGCATTGGTAAAGCATCAAGCATGGTTAGAGGACGTGATCTATTCTCCTAAACGGCAAGCAGGGCTTGAGCTTCTTCAATTGAGTGGTGATGAATTTTGTATTGATTATGGATGTATGTGGGGGGCATTAACCATTCCCTTAGCCAAAAGAGCTAAATTTGTTCTTGGGATAGATCAAACTTTAAACTCTTTGAGGTTTTTAAAGGCACGAACGATAGAAGAAGGGTTGTCCAATATTGCATTATTATGTCATGATATCAGGAAAATGCCAGTGTTGCAATATAATGCAAGAGCTGATATAGCAATTGTTAATGGAGTACTTGAATGGGTACCAGAGGAAGGACCAATTGAATTAAAAAACTACTACGGGAAATATAATAATAAAAAATATTCAAATCACCCTGGTTCTCAACAGGAAATGTTTTTAAGACAGATTTACCTGAATCTTCAAAGTAATGGCAAACTATATCTTGCTATAGAAAATAGATTTGATTTTAAAATGTTTTTGGGCGTTAAAGACCCTCATGTGAATATTCCATTTGTGTCTATTCTCCCAAGAAAATTAGCTAATTTGGTATCTTGGCTCAGATTGGGCAGGCCTTATATAAACTGGCTTTATTCGTTTAATGGAATTAATTCTCTATTAAAAAAGATAGGGTTTTCAAAGATAGACTTGTATATGTGTTTTCCAGATTATCGTTTCACTGAAAGGATAATACCTTATGAAAATTCATTGGATAATGATTCTGCTTTAATAATTTCAACAAGAAATGCTAAGGGGAAAAGGACTTTTAAAAGAGTTTTGGGAAGAATGTTGCAAATAATGACTTATATGTTATTAAAGAAGAATTTTTTTTCACCGTCAATCATTGCTATAGGTCACAAATGATTGAATTACTAAACAATTGTTTACACGGCAGCGAAATTGCTACATATTTAGTGAATGATGGAGTTTTGGGAAAATGCATAGTAAAAGCTTCAACAACGCCAAGCGGTATTAAGAATTTATACAATGAAATAGCTGGATGGCATTGGTATCAAAAGATTAGATACCCCCAAAAGAAAATGGATGTTTGTAATATAATTCAAAAGAAGGATAGCTATCTTAAAATAAGTATAGAATTTATAGAAGGTTTCAAGGATGATTACAATAAAGGATTAGAAGAAAATGCCGATGTAATAACAAAAGTCATAGATCATTATTGCAAGGTATGGCCATATTATTCAAACAATACATCACCAATACATGGTGATCTGTCAATAGACAATATTATTTATAATCCTGATGGTATTCATATTATTGACTGGGAGCATTTTAGCAGGACTGGAGGGTTTTGGGGATTTGATGCAATTTATATAATATTCGAAACTTTGTGGTTTAGTCTAAGAGGAAAACGCCTTCCGACGGAAAATGAGATAAATATTATTAGGAAAAATATGCAAATATTAAATACTGATACTAAATTGGATAGTAAATTACTTAAGCATCCTCTCAGAAGTATAATAAATTTTATAGTTGAAAATGAAAAAATATGGGGGGCACAACTGTTGAAATATCCAGATAAATTTCCAGTTTTGAAATTTAGCGATGAACAAATATTATATATAGAGCCGTTGCTTAGGTTTATTTAACAAAACATATGGTTAGCGTAATTATTGTTAATTATAATGGGATTGATGTTATTCAGGATTGTATGCGTGCCCTTGAAAGACAGACCTTTAAGGATTTTGAAACTATTATTGTGGATAACGGCTCCACAGATGGTTCTCTTGAGCAATTAAACAGTTTTTTAACCGGCAATTCATTTTCCTACCCTGTTAAAGTAATCCCCCTTTCAAATAACGTAGGTTTTTCAGATGGAAATCGACAGGGATTAAGGCACGTAAATGGTGAATTTGTAGCGCTTCTTAACAACGACACAGAACCCGATAAGAGTTGGCTTGAAGAACTTGTAAAAGGAATAAACGGCAACCCGGAAATAGGGATATGCGCATCCAAACTTATTGCATATCATTCCGATATAATTGACAGTGCAGGAGATGGATACTCAATGGTTCTCAGGGGATTCAAAAGGGGAGAAGGGGAAAATAAAAACGCATATAGCAATAAGGAATTTGTTTTTGGAGCATGTGCGGGGGCCGCAATGTATCGAAAAAAGATGCTCGATGAAACAGGTTTTTTTGATGAAAACTTTTTTCTGATATATGAGGATACTGATCTCAATTTCAGGGCACAACTTGCAGGATGGAAAGTCCTGTATGTTTCCACAGCCATAGTTCACCACAAAGTTCGTTCATCAATAGGCAATATGAGTGATACAGCAATATATTATTCTCTCAGAAACAGCGAATTGGTGCGTATTAAAAATGTCCCTGCGGGTATATTTTTCAGGTGCCTGCCTGAATACATAATAAGTGTTTTTGCCGAATTCGTTTATTTTGCAATCAAACATAAAAAAATCAGGCTATATTTCAAGGCAAAACGTGATGCACTGAGGATGTTTCCGCTAATGTTGAAAAAGCGTAAGGCGACAATGAAGGCAAAAAAGGTAAGCAATGAACATTTATTGGGTATGATGACGCCGGTATGGCAGAAAGATTTTTTTAAAACAAAAGCAAAGAAGTTTTTCCATGGTTAGCGGAATTAGTGTTGTAATCCCAACCTTCAATGCAGACAGGTATATCCATAAACTTCTCGCATCAATTAAGTCACAGACGATCCCCTGCGAGGTTGTTGTTATAGATTCATCTTCTACAGACAATACCGTATCTATTTCAAAATCCTTTGGGGTAAAAATCATATCCATAAAAAAGGAGGACTTTAACCACGGCAGAGCAAGAAATTTGGCAGCCCTGCAAACCAACGGGGACATTATTGTTTTCCTGACGCAGGATGCATTGCCTTTTGATGCTTACTCCATCGAAAGGGTTGTGGCACCAATAGAAAACGATGTGGCAGCAAGTTACGGGAAACAGATCCCTGAAGACATTGCAAAACCCACTGAAAAGTTTGCAAGATACTTCAATTATCCTGAAACGCCGGTTGTCAGAGGGATTGAAGATGCAACAAAGTCCGGCATTAAGACGTTTTTTTTCAGCAATGTGTTTTCAGCTGTGAGAAGACATGAGTTTGAAATGATGGGTGGGTTTCCTGAGGATTTAATCATGTTTGAGGATATGATTTTTGCTGCTAAGTTAATGCTGAAAGGTTACAGAATAGCATACACTCCGGATGCAAAAGTTATTCATTCGCACGATTATTCGTGGGGTGAACAGTTTCAGAGGTATCTCCGGGCAGGAGTTTCTTTTAAGAAAAATTCATGGTTTTTGGAATTTGCCAGGTCTGACAGCGAAGGGATTAAATTTTTAATGGAAGAAGTTAAATACCTGCTGCAAAGTAATTCTTACCGCTGGGCTATGTACGCTATGATTGAGGCTATGTTTAAATATTCAGGATATAAGATTGGTTTAAATTACGATAAAATTCCATATCTAAGAAAAAAACATCGAAATGAATAAAAAAAACCATTTGCAGAACATATTAATATTGTTAACAGACGTATCAGCAATATATCTGTCAATTATTCTTGCCTTTTATACGAGGCCGCTAATAGGTAGTTTTTTTTCATTAGTCCAACTCAGTCATGGACTATCCATATACCTTTATAAATGGTGGGCAATATGTATAATTATTGCTTTTATCGCCTACTATAGGGGCTATAGCATGGTAATAAATGCATGGGATGAGCTTTTAGTTCTTTCAAAGAGCTTATTTATATCTTTTTTAATAGTATGGGTGATTATTTCACTTCAAAAGGAAGGGGAAACGGTATCGAGAATTATAATAACCTTAAGTTTTGCCTACATGCTTTTTTTTATGTTTTTATTCAGGTTTATTTTAAAATATATCCTCTATAAGTTGGTGGATGTACGCAGGCCTGCATATATAATAAATTCAAAAAATAATGAGGAAACAAAAGAGATAGAGTTCTTGTTAAACAGCGAGTGGTACACTGGTTACAAAATAGTTGGTTATTTAGGTCGGGAACCTGCAACAAAGGAAGAACAAATAGACATTTGTTTTGTCCCCATTGAATACACAGATGAAGATACCATTAAATCAATAAAGCCTTATGTTCAAAATCTTATCATAGTTTCTAAAATGCCCGGCCTTTCTTTTATGAATACAGAAATTAAAACCTTTTTAAGTAAAAATATTGCATTAATAACTGCATCTAATGGTTTATTGACTACACAAAAAATCTATATAAAAAGGATTTTTGATATTTTGCTTTCGATTTGCGGGTTAATTGTTTTCTCGCCCTTATTTTTAATAATACCCCTTAGTATAAAGATTGATTCGAGAGGGCCTGCTATTTTTAAACATAGGAGGTGCGGTAAAACCCTTATTGAATTTGACATGTTTAAGTTTAGAACCATGCATACAGACGGCGGCTCGTTGCTTGATAATTACTTGAATGAAAACCCGGAGGCCCTTGCTGACCTGGAAGAAAGAAATAAAATTGAAAATGATCCAAGGGTTACAAGAATAGGATGGATATTAAGGAAAACCTCTCTTGATGAACTGCCTCAACTCTTTAATGTTATAAGGGGAGATATGTCTATCACCGGTCCAAGGCCGGATTCAAGAAATGTGATTGAAAAGTATTACAAAGAGTATAAAGAAATTTACGAACATGTGCGGCCCGGGATAACCGGACTATGGCAGGTAAGCGGGAGAAGCGAGATCAAATACGATGAAAGGGTCAAATTGGACTATTTTTACACTTTAAATTGGTCAATGTGGCTCGATATTGTGATAATCATCAAAACCTTTAAAGCACTGCTAAGCGGCAAAGGCGCATATTGATGGTCAATCAATTGCTCCAATGGAAAATAAATTAAATTTTTTAGTTAATATTTTAAATAATGAATTGACATAAATTCGCATTTTTGCTAAAGTTTTTTACTAATGAGGGGGTTTGACCATAGTCAATAATGTTTGATAAATTAATCGAAAAAATCGGTTATCAAAGCATTAATGAACTGGTAGGGGTGGATATAGGGACAGCCTCAATCAAAATCTGCGTGTTAGAAAAAACAAAAAAAGGTCTTAAATTATCACATCTTGCAAAGAAAACTTATACAGAGAGCCTGCTCAGCGATGGCCATATCATAGACAATGATTTAGTTGCCCATGAATTGAAAAATTTACTGATCGAAAACAAAATCAAAAGTAAATATGCAGCATGTGCATTATCAAGCTACTGCGTTATTACAAAAAAGGTTACCATGCCTCTGTTAGAAGAAAAGGCATCGGAAAGATCAGTTAAAGTCAGCTCCAACGAAAGCCTTATCACAAAAAAGTCTTCATTGCCTTTGTTTGAGGATGAAAAAATTATCGAGGCTGAAGTAGAAAATATCATTCCCTTTCCCCTGAAAGAAATTAATTATAGCTATCAGATGATGGGGTTAGGCGAAGAAGACGAAAACACTGTAAATGTTATTATAGTCGCTGCGAAAAAGGAAATTGTCGATGGATTTGTTAATACATTTCAGGCTGCCGGCTTGAATCTGGTGATTCTTGATGTCGATATTTTTGCCCTTACAAACATTGTTGAACAGATAAATAACCCGGAAGATTCATCTGTTGTGGTTGTCGATATAGGTGCATCTGTAACTAATATGGCAATTGTCAAAGGAGAGAATATAGGATTTACACGAGAGATACTTCTGGGAGGCAGATACTTAACAAACCAGATTGAAAAATCTTTAAAACTTTCCTTTGAAGATGCTGAACAAAAAAAGATCAAGGGGGATGATGAGGTCTTGTATCTGTTCGAGGATTTTATATTCAATATAGCCTCGGAAATAAATAAGACCATTAATTTCTATATATCCACAAACCCCAATGAAATATTAGGAAAAGTATATCTTTCAGGCGGCACATCATTACTTCGTGGATTAAAGGAAAAGATTGGAGAATATACAAATATTGAGGTTGAATACCTCAATCCTTTTGCTATGCTCAGTGGGAACCCACAATTTTTTAATGAGGATTTGAGCCAGTTCGATATCTATGAAGATTATAAAGAATTCAATGCTATTGCATTGCAACTGTCTTCAAGGATTTTGGAATTAGAATGATAAGGATAAACTTACTACCCGCAAAGGCAAAAAAAGATTTATTCAAGTATGATTTATTTATGTTTTTTTCTGTTATGGCAATAGCACTTCTGGCTTTTGGAGGGTTCTATTACTACAACATGAATGAAATAGCAAAACGCAAAACCATGATAGAAAATACAAAAAAGGAGATTCAGAATTTACAGCATATTTATAAAGAATACCTCGCCATGGAGCAGGAGAAAAAGGAGATTCAACGAAGAATCAAGGCGATAGACAGCATTAAAGAGGGTAGGGGGCTTGCAGCCAGAACCCTTTATGACTTTTCAGGCATTATTAAGGATAATGTCTGGATTAAAAACTTTAAGAAAACAGAAGATAAATTTGAGTTAGAAGGACGCTCTCTGGAAAACGAATCAATTTCAATGTTTGTTGAGGCGCTGTCTAAAGTTCCGTACATCAGAAATGTCGAATTAAAAGAGGTGAAAGATGTTAAGGAACAAAATGTTGATGTAAAAATGTTTGTAGTTTCCGGTGATATATCCTTATGATGAAATTATCGCTTGACCCGACAGAGATAAAAAATAAAATTATCAAGATTCCAATGACTTACAAGCTTATCTTTTGCTTGTTTTTTAATGGTTTAATCTTTGCTGCACTTTTCTATTATTTTGTTATGCCTCAGCTTGAAACGAAAAGACTATTGAATGAAGAGCATGCAAAGCTGAAACAGGAACTCGTTAATATGGTGGCAATAAAAAACAATATGGAAAAATTTCGTAAGGAATATGCTCAATTGCAGGAACTTTTGCAACAGATGTTGAAACAGTTGCCTGAGACAAAAGATATCCCCAACCTGCTGAGAAATGTATCAACCGTTGGCACGGAAACACGGTTAAAAATCACCGGTTTTGAACCTAAGGCAGTGCAAAATAAGGAATTTTATGCGGAATTGCCTTTTGTGATTAAATATAGCGGTCCCTTTCACCATATAGGGTATTTCTTTGATGGTATCAGAAAATTGGAGAGAATTATAAATGTGACAAGTTTTTCTCTTGCTCCGGACTCAAAAATCGTACCGGGAAAACTGAACCTTACCGGGGAATGCACAGCAAAAACATATGTATACTTAAAACAGCAACCAAAACAGGATAAAAAAGAAGGCAAAAAAGAAGAAAAGAAGGATGGCAAAAGTGAAGCGCCTAAGAAGTAAATGGGGTCAGGGGTCAGAAGTCAGAAGTCAGAAGGTAATTTCAGACCTGCCTTTCCATAATGCAGGGCTTGCTTATATTGTATGCATTTTAGCGGCATTTTTATTGATTACTGTATGTCAGGGTGTTGCCTTTGCACAGGCAAAGCCGGAACAGAAAAAGCCTGAAGCGAAAAAGGCCGAGCCCGCACCGCCGAAATTTAACGTAGGTGATTTTACTTATACCTCTTCTAACAGGAGAGACCCTTTTGAACCGATATTTCTGACAAATCCAAAGCAGCCGGGCCAGGCTAATGCTTTAAGGAAAGGTTATGAACTGGAGGAGCTAAAGCTTGTAGGGATTATGAAGACCGGTAATAAGAATCTTGCCATGATGGAGGATATGCAGGGTAGGGGTATGCTTTTTAAAAAGAACGATTATCTGAACAAGAATCTTTGGATTGTTGATATTCTTACAGAAAAGGTTGAGTTTGGCTATAAAATAAAAGGGGAGATCAAGACGTTTACCATAGATATCCCAAGAAAAAAGGAAGGGATGTGATTATGATTAAAAAAACATTGATTCTATTGTTTATGGTCTTTGCAATCCCGCTTCTGTGTTTCAGCCAAACCCAGGGGAAGAAGGTCCAGAAGATGTCTTTTGATTTTGTTGATGCGGATGTTCGGAATGTCCTCAGGGGGTTGGCCGATGTAATGGGGAAAAATATCATAATAGGAGATGATGTTAAAGAACTGAAAGACAAGACAATAACTATGAAGCTTGATAATGTCTCTATGGAAGAGGCTCTGGATGTTATTATTAAAAGCAAGGACCTGTCAAAATTTGAAGAAGGGGACCTCATCAGGGTAATTACTATTAAGAAGTTTGATGATGAAAAAAAACGTGATGTCGAAAATAAGGCAGCCTTTCAGAGGGAAATACTTGAAAAACTGAAACAGGGCGAGGAGTTTGTTACAGAGACATTCTTCGTGAATTATACAAAAGCGGATAATGTCGCTAAAGTAATAAAAGGCGATACCACTGCTGGCGCAACCCCTGGGGGGAAAAAGGGCTTGCTGTCTGAATACGGTGTGGTTACAGTGGTTGAATGGACCAATGCTATAATAGTTAAAGATACAAGGGATAATATTGCAACGATTAAGAAGATTATCGGTGAACACGATTTCCCTCCTGCTCAGATTCAGATTCATGCAAGGATCGTTATAGCTGACTCTGAGTTTGCAAGAGACCTTGGCATCAAATGGAATGCTGTCATGGCAGGGTCAAGTAACTTTTTAAACAGGGACATGACCGTAGCGCCAGGCGTCTCCGCACTTCCCGCTTCTCAAGCCGGCGCACTTCAGCTCCTTGTAGGAAATGCTGCGGCAAGTTTCTTCCTTGATGCGACCATCGCAGCAGCAGAAAAGGATAATGTTGCAAAAACAATAGCCAGTCCGAAGGTAGTAACATCTGACAATATGGTAGCAAAAATATCAAAAGGTGATGAAATACCATATCAGATTATTGCAATGGCTGGTGCTACACCAAGTATTGATTTTAAAAAGGCCGAATTAAGTCTTGAGGTCACTCCCCATGTAACGAAAGATGGAAGAATAAAGATGAAAATCATTGCAACTAAAGACGAACCCTATACCTATCTTATACCAGGCGGGACAAGCCAGATAGCAATGAGAAGAAAAGGGGCAACTACAGATGTTATTATCAAAGACGGGGAGACGGTTGTTATAGGGGGCATCTATGAGACAACAAACACAGACAATGAGACCGGTATACCCCTGCTCATGAAGATACCCATACTGGGCTGGCTCTTTAAACAAGAGTACAAACAGGATAAAAAAAGTGAACTTCTTATATTTGTAACACCCACAGTTCTAAAAACTATTTATAAAGATGAGGGATAGATAAATGAAGATTAAAATTATTCATCTGTTTTTGATGGTTTTTTGTTTAATCTTTGCCACCGAGTCTTTCAGCAAAGAGATGGTTAAAGGAGCTATTATTGCAACACCTCAGAATGTTATCAGTGTTGGGACGGGTGAAAAGGTAATTATAAATCTTGGGAAGAATGATGGCGTTATAGTGGGTGATATTTTAAAAGTTTTTGAAAGTGATGACGATTTCTTAATTGGAGAAATTGGAAGGTGTGCTGTAACAAAGATAGAAGACTCAACAAGCGTGTGTGAGGTTATAAAATTAAGCGCTGAGGCAGGGAAGGGCGACTACGTGGAGATCAATAAATTAGAATATACGGACCCTCGGATTTATCCTCTGGTTTTTACGCTTTTAAATGAGATAGTTACACCATATGAACCTCAAAAGGACATCAGGGTCTATGTTCATAATATATATGACGAAAAGTATAACATAACAGGTCTTTCTGAAAAAATAAGGTCAGAGATAATAAACATATTTTCGCAGAAAAACAGGATTATCGTTAATCCCTATGACCTGTCAGGTTATATTACATATCCTGATAAATATTTCTATATTGATACGGGCAGATCAAGAAAAGAGACGATAGGTATTGTTAAAGAGGTTATGAAAAGGACAGATACTAATGTTGTAATAATGGGCATATACAACACAAATGGAGCGAATATTAATGTAACACTCTATATAGTTGACAAGAACCGGCTTGATAAAGAAATGAATTTAACCTTAAACGCAAAAGAATATTCAAATATTATGAATGATATAGTTGTTCCGTATAAACCCATTAAAGAAAAGGAATATGTTACATATAATATTACATATATTAAAAAGGATTATTTTCCTTCAAGGGATGAAAAGAGAGACATAATCAAATCTGAGTCGGGAAAAGATTTAAACTTTAGATACAAAGTATCGGAAAAGAAGATGGATTTCAACAGGATAGGTGTAGGAAACTTCACATTAAAGATAAATGGGGAGCCTATAAGCGTTGTTCCTGGCAAGGTCTATAGCATAAAATTTGAAAAAGGCATGAAGAGAATATGGTTATCTTTTCAGACGAGCTTTTTTATGAATGAAGAACATTTATACTCATCACAGGCAAAGCCCATTGAGAAAGAGATAATTTTAGATTTAACCCGTGAAGACAACCTTAATATTGAATTGACACTTGACCCTACCTATGGCAAAGAGAAGGCGGATATCAGAGTTTTCAGAAAAATATCTGATGACCCGTTTATTGCAAAGCCGATTTTTACAGAGGTCGATAAAAGACCTGCCGTAGACGTATATAAAGATTGATTGACCGGAGGTTAGCATGAATTATTTTCTTTATGCGCTGGCTTTTTTAATTTTATTACCATTTTATGCTTTTACACAGGACAGACAAGGCACTATATCTGGAAGTGATGCGGCTAAGTATAGAAGTTTTTTAAATGAGCAGAGAGGCAGTGAAAAAAGCGATACCGGTAATATTCAGGGTTATGGAGATGACAGGAATACAAAGGTTCGGAAGTTGTCCGAATCGATCCAATACCAGGAAAAAGAGGCAAGGATCGCAAAACAACAGGCCAGAGACGAAAGGGCAATAGAGAGGGAAGACCTTAAAATTTCAAGAGAAAGAAAGATTAATGAACTGGTTGATAAAGGTGTAAGCGCCGAAACCGATAAAGAAGCAGACAGGTATTACAAGGGCGCCAGACAATTAAAGGAACCGTCAACAAAATCAAAGTCTAACGTAGGGGTTAGTTACAGATAAAGCCATGCCTGTTGCTTCACAAAGGCTGTCCAAGTTTCTTTCACATTCAGGGATAGATTCAAGGCGAAAATCTGAGGAAATAATAAAATCAGGTAGGGTTTTTGTTAATAATATCAATATCTTAGAGCCTCAATATCAGGTTAATCCAAATGACGATATTGTAACCGTAGACAACAAAGTTATAACCAATGTAAAACGCTATGACTATATTGCATTATATAAACCTGTTGGATACATGTCTGACTTAAAAGACCCGGCAGGCCGAAAATTAGCGCGCGATCTAATTAAAACCAAGACAAAAATTTATCCAGTCGGCAGATTGGATTATAATTCGGAAGGATTAATAATTTTTACGAATGATGGTTATGTTGCAAATTGTATTATGCATCCGAAATTTGATGTTGAAAAAGAATATCACGTAAAATTTAAAGGCAGATTAGATGAAGAGGATTTTATAAAGATAAAAAAGGGGTTGCTTATAGACGGAGTTCTCTGCAGAATAAAAGCAATCAAATTTCTAAAGTCATCCATTAAAAATAATTGGTACAGAATTATTATTTCAGAAGGTCGTAACAGGATTATCAGAAAAATTGGCGAGCACATTGACCATAATGTTCTCAAATTGAAGAGAGTCAGGATAGGAAATATCAAATTGGGTGATCTTGAGCCAGGGCAATACAGATTCCTTACTGAGAGCGAAATCAGACCCTTTAAAATGCGCTCAGATTGATTTCAAGGGTTGAAGTAAGGGTTTTATACGTCTCAATGCATTTAAAACGATTGTATGGCAATATTGACCTGTTTTATTTGTTTGATTTGTTTAATTGGTTTTATTAGTTAAACCAATAAGACTAATGAGACAAATAGGACACATGTAGTTAGAAACTGGTCTTAATAGTTAACATAATATCTCTTATCAGTACTAATAGATTTTACCTATATCATATGGTGATTGCCCCGCGTGGCTTACCGCAGGGTATCTCATTTCCCGGAAGCTACTCCCCCACTTAGTAAAGCTGCCGGAAAGCTGATTACATCAGACGGGCAAACCGATGCGCATAAACCGCAACTTACACACGTATCATCTTTCACATGTGCTATCGGCGTACCAGATGAATCGATGGGACCAAAGACTGAAATTTGTTTATCAATTATTTTTATCTCAATTGCGCTTTGCGGACAAGCATCTTTACATGAGCCGCAACCGCTGCATCTCTCTTCATTGACTTCCGGTAATACGCGCTCTTCTTCCGCATCAAGAAGTATTTCACCAAGGGCTCCAAGTAATTCTCTTGCTTCCCATCTTGGGTCTCTCGGATGGCGAATAAAACCAACATGAAATTTTTTCCTGCCCCATTTTGTTGGTGACCATCTAAGCTGTGGCTCAGAGCGGTAAAGAGAAAGAAACTCCCTGTCTTTCAAGAGTTCTATGTAATCATCAAAACGTATTATTTTACCTGTATCAATAAAAGATTCTTTCTTTGGCCCGGAAATACAAGCTTGTTTATCACTAAAGCTAACCGTCTCATCTTCTTCCAGATGAATAAACACGATTCCTTCGCGGCGTGCCTTTTCATACACAAGCTCAGCATATGAAGGCATCACCATATTTTTCGTGAGCACATAGACTGTCTTGCCTGCCTTTTTCAGCTCTCTTGCCAGTGAAATAAATTTTGATGAAATATATTCGTAAAATACTCTTGCCACTGCATCTTCAGTTCCGAGGTAAAAAAGACATGAATCAAAACTACCGTTTACAGAATCCATTTCGGGCTCTGGCTCCACATAAAGTCTTGCATCATTTTTTATCGCTATATTAGAAAAACCATCATTTTTTATTGCGAGAAGACCTGCGCCAAAGCCAGTCAGTATAGAATCTTTAATGTTCATGGGTTCAAGGGCGCCACCTGACACGTATACCCCTTTTACATCGGTTGTTAATGGTTCAGATTCTTTCACAAAACCAAATTCATTAAGTGAAAATCCAAAAGATTTACTTAAAGCAAGGAGTTGTGGATTTGGACGCAAACCTGTAGCAAGCACAACATAGTTAAAACGTTCTTCCTGCAACTCACCATTGACAAAATATCGTACTGAGACGCCTGTTTCGTCTTCTTCAAAATATCGTGAATTGGCTCGGACAAAAGTAACGCCAGCGTCTCGGTATAGCTTCTCCATGAAAAATTCCTGACCAAAAAATCTGAGGTCGTTATAAAAAACCTTGATCTCTGGTTTGGCTCGTTGCAAGGTCCACTTTATCTCGCGCAAGCTATAAGAACAACAGACAGACGAACAGAGCGGATATTCCTTCGATCGCGACCCAACACACAATACAAATGCTATCTTATTGAAATCACTCGGAAGTTCTCCGTTTCGCTGATCTATGATAGCATCATACTCAAGGCTCGCGAGAACCCTCTTCCCCTTATATTCGATTGGGTCATACGGTGATAGGCCTGTTGCGATTACTATTTTATCTGCCGTTAATGACTGTCCGTCTTTAAGGGTGAGATAAAACTGACTGTTGCTCTTGTCAACAGAAACAATTTTTGTATCTTTTACCACAACGAGACGGGGGTTACCTGCAATTTCATCAAAAAAAGTTTTAAAGCCTACCCTGCAGTTTGCAATACGAGCCATGAGGCCACCCGGCTCAGCAGCAGATTCAAGGATTGTCACACTGTGGCCTTCTTTAAGGGCAACCTTTGCTGCAGATATTCCACTTATGCCGCCGCCGATGATCAATATATTCATAAAGATTTGTTTTCTCCCATGACGTAAAGTAGAAGATCCGTCAGATAGATAACCTTCCTGCCCACAGCAAAGGTTTTCATTGCCATGTGGCAGAAGGGGCAGAAGACGACGACGGTTCCTTTGGATTTGCCAAGAATCAGGGTTGAAAGCTTCTCGGTTACCCATTTGTTCAGGAAAAGCTGGTTACCTCCACAGCAACGGTCCTTCATTTTCTCACCGTCAACATCGCCACCGAAGGCGCTTATGGTATCTTCCATAATGTTCTTGTTCTTTATGGCGCTTCCCTCAGGCCTCATAAGCAGACAGCCATAATAGGGAAAGAAAACCTTATCCTTGAGATCTCTTTTTTGTTCTATTTGTGAAAGATTTTCGGCATTGAGGAGCTCCAGGGGGCTCAGGATATTAAAAGACTTGTCCGAATCTGCATCTTTCAGGTTTTTATAACAGGCGGGACAGGGCACAACGATCTCTTTACACATAGCTTGGGCTTTTGTCAGGTTCTCCCCGGAAATGCTCAGCAGCTCATTTCTGTTTCCGTATTCCAACGCACCACAGCAGTTCCAGTCAGGTATTTCCGTGAGGCTATGGCCAAGTTTTTTACAAACCTGTCTCACTCCACGATCGAGTCTCTTTGCTGAACCGGTGAGAGAACACCCCGGATAATATCCGTATTCCATTACGACCTGCCTTCTTCGGTAGGGTTCAAACCCTTTGAAGTCTTCGATGAACTCACTCTTTTGACTTTATGCGGGAGGTGAAAACCTGCATACTCCATCCATTTTGGCATGTACTTTATATAACCGCCCTTCAGCAGATCAGGCGCTGCCATGACCACCACGAAAGGCTCGTACACCCTGCCCCAGATGTTGATGCACTTCTTGAATGCCTTTTCAAAGCGGGCCTCTATGCCAAGCGATTCCTTGAGGGCTCGAACCACTTCAGGGATCCTGATCTGCCAGGGACAGGCACTGGCGCAGCGATAGCAACTCGTGCAGTAACGCACGAGAGGATGATCACCTTCGATTATTTCTCCGACAAAGAGCTTCATAAGGAGTTCCTGGGGGTTGACATTGAGCTCGAGGTCGTTGACAGTACAGACTGACGCACAGATCTTGCAACCCAGACAGACTGAAAAATCAGCCCGCCGATAACCGGTATACTTGAAAATTATTTCATGATCTATTTCATTCATTTTTCATCACTTCTTCTAATTTTTTTAAGCATCTTATGCCCTACGTCAAGGCCCCGGAGAGATGTACATCCTTTGCCCTACGTTTTTTTCAATCTTCTGCATTTTTCAGCTCATCCTCGAGAAATGTGAGATACGGTATAGTTTCATCAAAACTCTTGCCCGACATATAGGAGTACATGCCCTGGAGCCTCTCGGATACGCCTTTAAAATATTTTGTGAGCGGGATACCCTGGGGGCATGCTTCTTCACAGGCTCCGCACCCGACGCAGGTCTGTGAAACATGGTACATCCGTATAAAATGAAAGAGTTCTTTTCCCTGCGGTAATTGCACAGGACCTGATCGTAGTATTTTATTCAATAGGGCATCACCTTTGGGAAGATACTCGTCACCGTTAAAAACACAATCAATACAATAACATACAGGACACATGTCCCTGCAGTTCATGCACATGATACATTTTGTGAAGTCTTTTGCAAACGTTTTCATATCGTTCTGGAACTTATCTGTTTTTTCGCTTCCGCTCATGAGCATTTCCGTTTTGTTTTCTTCTGATTCACCCTCTATGAGCGTAAGGAATGTTTCTCCCTTTTCGGTGTAAGGAAACGCCCAGAAAAGGCCGTCCTTATCAATCCTGATACCAGCATCTCCCACAACCCCTCTTTTTTCCCTACATACTTTACAAGCCCAGCGCATTGTATCGGAGTTTTTAAAATAATCCTTTAATTGACCTGCCTCTACTGGTATATCGTCAGCCTTTTCTTTTGAAGATACAGTCCCGAGACAATCAATCGATACAGCGATTATATCTTCGCGCTCAATCTGGTTTAACTTGATCAATTCAATATATGCCCTTATCTCGCAGGGCCTCAGCATAAGAATAATCTTTGTCCCCTTTGAAAATAAACGGCGTAAATGCAATGCCCCGTTTGTGCTGAATATGGGATTCAAAAATGAATAATGATCAAGATGATTTTTGAATGCCCGGAGGCTGACACCATTTTCATCCTTTTCAAACCCTAAAACAAGATGCTGATCATCTTTTAAAAAACGGTTGAGGGTATCTTCGATACTGCCATTTTTAATTTTCTTTCCTAACATTTTTCCTTTCCTTTATCTCGTTATACATGCCTGTGACTTTTTCTACAAAACGCCGCGCCTCGGCGGCACTCACCCAGAAAAGTCGGAGCTTGTCATTCATTGAAAATGCATCGAACATTTCTTTCAAGGCAGCAATCTTTCTCCGTGTAAAGTAATTTCCTTTTATAAAATGGCAATCGCCCGGATGGCATCCGGCGACAAAGACCCCGTCCGCTCCTTCGAATATTGCTTTAATAACAAAGGCAGGATCGACTCTGCTTGAACAGGGCACCTGAACCAGCTTCACTCCGTCAGGGTATTTCAGCCTCAAGCTTCCTGCCATTTCAGAAGCTTTAAATGTACAGTAAGAACAGGCAAACCCGATTATTTCCGGGTTCTTTTCAGCTTTATCTTGTGACATATTACCTCCAGCACTTCAGTAAATAGTTGTTTAAAATCAGTCGTTATTAGTTTTGCCTTTGCTATTCACTATCGACTATTCACTGTCTTTATATTGCCTCCAATAGCGCGCCGATCTCATCATCGATGATCGCATCGACATATCCTCTCAGACTTATAGCAGACGAGGGGCAGGTAGCGTTACAGAGTCCGCAACCCATACAAGCTGCCTCCTCCACATGGACTACCCTTTTCTCCTCATTAAACTTTATGGCATTTGCAACACACGCCGTTTCACACATTCTGCATCCGCTGCATCTCTTCGGATCAACAGAGGAGACGAAGGGATCTACGATGGCATACCCCAGGTTCAGGAACGCATAGAGCTTGAGCGCCGATGCCCTGCCGTGGTTGATGGACTCCTCTACATCCTTCGGCCCCGAACAGGACCCTGCGATAAGTATCCCCTTTACCGCCGTATCAAAAGGTCTCAGCTTGATGTGGGCTTCAAGAAAGAACTTATCCTTATCGAGGGTAATCTTGAGGAGTGATGCGATTAACTTGCTGTCCTCAGGGGAAGACATGCCTATGGAAAGGACGGCAAGATCAAACTCCCGCTCAAAGGTCTCGCCGAAAAGCGTATCCTCGCCCCGTATGATCAGTCCTTTAGGTGTCGGTATAATCTCGGCGATGTTACTCCTCGTAAAGAGTACACCTTTTTCCTGGGTATCCTCATAGAACTCCTCTCCGCCTTTCGGATGAGCCCTCACGTCCATATAAAAGGATTCCACGTATGAATCCTTGTACTTATCCTTTATCGCATCCCCCACACGGAGTGCATTGATACAGCAGACCCTTGAACAGTATGCCTTTCCAATTTGCTCATCCCTCGAACCCACGCAATGAAGGATAGCAATTCTCGGTTTCTCAGGCAGGACCAAAATATCTTTACTTTGCTCAAATTCGAGGGTCGTCACGATCCTCTCATCCTTACCATAGTTAAGCTCAGGCTTAAGTCGGGGATCAAAAGGCGAAAAACCTATGGCTGCAACAACCCCGCCTACAATGATCTTTGTCTCACCTGCCGGCGTTTTGAGCATTGCTTCATAATTTCCAAAGAACCCTACAAACGATTCGATCGTCGCTGAGGTAAATATTTCCACATTTTCCGATGACTCAAGGTCCTTTACCATGTTCGCCACGATCGTCGAACCGTCTTGCCCGATGGGCCACACATTCTTTAAACTTCTTACGTGACCGCCCAGCTCCGCCTCCTTCTCCACCAGATAGACATGCATGCCCATCCTGGAGAGAAATGTTGCTGCGCTGAGACCTGAAACGCCACCTCCTATGATAAGGGCCGACTTGGTTACATCGACAACTTTCTCCTCGAGTGGCACATAGTGCGACGCACCGTATAGGGCCGAAAGAATAAGTCTTCTTGCCTTCTCCGTATTCTCCTCTATATCATCACCGACCCACGAGCAATGCTCTCTGATGCTCACCCTCCTCAGGAGAAAGGGATTGAGATTCGATTTCCTGAGCACGTCTTTAAAGAGCTCTCCATGAAGCCCAGGGGTGCATGACGCGACAACAACTCTATTGAGGTCATGCTTTTCTATGCTCTCCTTGATCAGGTCCTGACCCGGTTCTGAACAGACAAAAGCATAATCCTCAGAAACGGTGACTCCTGAGATTTTCCTGAAATAGGCACTTAGTTTCTTTACGTCTACTGTATGTTTGATATTGTGACCGCAATGACAGATAAAGATGCCCGTCTTCATAAACTGACCCCAGTGGGACGTGGGACGTGGGACGTGGGACGAAGAATTAGGGGGAACTGTATGCTCTTACTATTCACTATTCACCATCCGCTATTCACTGGTTTATATACTCCATGCATCTCGATGCCGCTTCCCCGCTGGACGCGACGGTATCAGGCACGTCTTTCGGTCCTGACCCCATGCCACAGACGAATATACCGTCCACATTTGTAATCGATTGGGCCACTGAATTTGCTTTGATAAATCCATATTCATCTCTGTCGATGGACATGATCTTGCAGAGCTCTTCCGTTCCTTTCCGCGGTCTCACCCCTGTGGCAAGGATGACAAGATCTACCTCAACCTCCCGCATCTCTCCGCTCAGCATATCCTCAACCCTTACGAGGAGCCCGTTCTCCCCCTGCACTACCTCTCCGGGAATACCTCTCATATAAAGAATCCCGTTCTCCTGGGTACTCTTATAAAACTCCTCGTAGTTCTTGCCGTAAGCCCTTACATCGATATAGGAAATATAAATCTGTGCGTCCCGTATCCTGTCCTTCACAATGCTCGCATGTTTTGCCGTATACATACAGCAGACTCGCGAGCAATAACGGGCACCGCTCTGTCTGTCCCTCGACCCGACGCACTGAATAAAGTAGAACCGTTTCGGCACCCGCCCGTTTAGCAGTATATCACCAGCGGTAGGCCCCGTCACCGAGCAAATCCTCTCAAACTCAATGCCCGTTATCACCCCTTCCAAGGTGCCATACCCATATTCCCGTTTCTCTGTGGGGTCATAGAGGTCAAATCCCGGGGCGAGAACTATGCTATCAACGTCCAAATCAACGATTTCATCTTTCAGACTATGATCAACAGCCCCCACCTCACAACGCCTCTCACATTCCCCGCACTGGATACATCCCTCAATCTGACCGGCCAAACACCGGCCGGCTTCAGTCATGGCCTCTTCTGCGCTGTAACCAAGGGCTACTTCACGAAAATTGGTCACTCTCTGATTAATCTCTTCCTCAGGCATGGGAATACGGTCTGCCTTAGTTACCCATGTCGAAAGTTTTTTCACTTCATCTTCGGATAATTTTTCCGGCTTCGCATCTATGCTCTCAGCGACTATTGCCTCTCCCTTCAGAAACTTAATAATGGAGCGAGCCGCTTTCTTGCCTGCTGCAATAGCGTCAACCACATAGGCGGGCCCTGTCGTAACATCACCACCGGCAAATACGCCTTCTACGCTGGTTGTACAGGTAACAGGATCAGCCTCAACCGTTCCGTTCTTCCTCAATTTGACCCCAAGGGGATTAAGGAAATCGGTCTCTGTTGCCTGCCCGAGAGCAGTAATTACCGTATCAACAGGCACTGAAAATTCAGAACCTTTTATCTCTACCGGCCGTCTCCGTCCGCTTGCATCAGGTTCGCCAAGCTCCATACGGATACACTCTGCTGCCGATACTTTTCCGTTGCTGCCATTAAACCGCACGGGTGTTGCAAGAAACTCTATTATAATCCCTTCATGTATAAGTGCCTCAACTTCTTCATCGGCCGCTGGCATCTCCTGACGGGTTCTACGATAGATCAACGTCACCTCTTCACTTCCAAGACGTTTGGCCGTTCTCGCACAATCAACCGCCGTATTGCCGCCCCCTATCACAGCCACCTTTTTTCCAATTAAAGGGACTCGCGTCGCCCCCTCCACCAGCAAAGCTGGCAGAGCCACCCCCTCTCGCTCGCCGTGCGATCTAAGAGATTCCTTTTCAAGGGATTCCCCCTTATTGACAGCCCGCAGAAACCTGAGTCCGTCCATAATGCCGGAAAGGTCTTCCCCTTCCACACCAAGCCGAATTCCTACGGGGGCACCGGTACCGACAAAAATGGCCTCATACTCATTCTTCAGAGTTTCGGCATCCATATTTTTGCCGATCTCAATACCGCACTCAATTTTTACACCCATCCGCCTTATATATCCGATCTCTTTATCAAGCTCCGCCTTCGGCAAACGGTATTCCGGTATTGCATACCGCAACATGCCGCCCGGCTCGGGAAGGGTCTCAAAGACCGTCACAGCGTGCCCCTCCATGGCAAGATCATGGGCACAGGAAAGCCCTGCCGGTCCGGCGCCGATGACCGCCACTTTCCTCTCCGTCGTCTGTACCTGGGGCGGCTCAAGGGTATCGAGATCAAAACGGTCAACAGCAGACCGCTTCAGATCACGGATCGCCAGAGGAGAATCAAGTTGTCCTCTGTTACAGACACCCTCGCAGGGCGCGTAACAGACCCTCCCGCATGAGGAGGGAAACGGGTTCGTCTCCCTGATGAGCATGTAGGCATCCTCAAACCTCCCCTCGCTGATATGCTTCAGGTAGCCGAGCACGTTCGTGTGAATCGGACATGCGTCAACACATGCCGCCTTACAGGGACGGTCCGCCCGTTTATCGATGCTTGCCTTATTCGGTATTGCCTGGGGAAATGGTATGTATATGGCCTTCCGAGGTCCGGTACCCATATTGAATTCGCTCTTCATCACTACAGGACAGCCGGGGGAGCAACTCCCACAGGCCGTACATTTTTTAATATCCACGTAACGGGTTTTCTTTAATATGGTAACAGTGAAACCCGTCCCGTTCTTCTTAATTGCCACGGGTTTTGCCCATGAGAGAAGGTCAATCCTCTTCTCAAGGGCCACCTCCACCATCTTGGGCGAAAGGGTGCACGTTGAACAATCGAGAGTAGGGAAGGTTTTGTCCAATTGAATCATCCTTCCCCCGATGGAAGGACCCTCTTCGAGCATAGTTACCTTCACCCCGCATGAAGCGAGTTCAAGGCCCGCTGTAATGCCGCCTATACCTCCACCAACGACAAGAACGTGTTTCATTTAAAAGCCTCAAAGATATTTTCGTAATGTCTAACACGTAACACGTAACAGAATTTAACCTTCATTGCTCGAATCTTCTTTCTGCTTCTCGTCTGTCTGATATATTATTTTGGTACAGTTATAAGCAACTCTACCGCAGCATATCCCGACCCATCCACTACCATACCGGACGGGCTTCACTTCTTTGCCGCAGTAAGGACACTTGATCATATCCATAGTTCATTTATTCCCAATACCATATGATACCATGATGTATTAACCCTTAATAATGTTTCTCAGTTTATCCCTTACCTTATGGATGTCTGCAATGATACCGAAATGTGCATACTGAAAAATGGGTGCTTCCGGGTCTTTATTCACCGCAATTATGCAATCTGAGTCTTTCATGCCTGCAATGTGCTGAAATGCACCGCTTATGCCCATAGCGAGGTATACCTTAGGCTTGACTGTTTTCCCAGAAGTACCAACCTGTCGCGGCTTGGGAAGCCACTGCTTGTCAATTACCGGTCTTGAACCGGAAAGGACTGCCTTCAGCATTCCAGCAAGTTCTTCATAGTCAGGTATCTCATCCTTATTCCCGACCCCTCTTCCTACCGAGAGGAGGAATTCTGCCTTCGTAATATCTATCTCTGCCGTCTCTTCTTCCACATATTCTATGAAACTTCTCCCTTCAGCGGCAGGGGTACCTTCAATTGTCTCAGTAATAGGAGACGATGCCTTTTCAACAGCATACTCTTTAAAACTGCCGCTTCGTACCGTGATGACGCAAGTCCCCTCCCCTGTCTGTCTAAATTCTCCAAAAAGCTTATCCGAATAATAGCTTTTGTAGAAAAAATTCTTCTCTTTATTGAACCCGCTTACGTCGGTAATGAGGGGCAAATTGAAATATCCCGCCACATACGAAGCAAGCTCTGTTCCTGAAGATGAGTGAGTAAATACTATCGTATCGGGATTACCCCTGTAATCAATCACTGCCTGTACCACCTTTACCATATTTAAGGGGTTGAGGAAAGTTGCTTCTTCCAGTTTTACTTTTATAATGGTATTGACCAGTTTTTCATTTATTAAATATGAGTTGTCATCAGGAACGAGAAGCGAAACATCCTTTCCCATGAGAGCGCAGATACCTATGGAATCGAGGTTTCTCTCCTCAAAAACACCTCGTCTTACTTCAGCCACAACCAGTGCGTAACTCATTAATATACCCCCTTTTCTTTTAAGATTCCAAGAAGGTCTTTGCATACGCCTTCGAGCTCACCGGAGAGTATTGTTGCCCCTCCCTTCTTTGGCGGATAGACCCATTTTACAACCTCTATCATGCTGTTCAGATTTTCGTCGTATGCTTTCGCTTTAAAAAGCTTACGTTCCACCTTGGAAGCCTTTCTTATACCCATAATGGATACATATCTGGGCTCATTGATTCCACTCTGTATAGAAAGAACACAGGGCAATATTATCTTTATCCTTTCCTGGAGACCACCCTCGAGCTCTCTTTGAACAATCATATGGCCTTGTTCGAGACTATCTATGCCTATTATCATCGATGCATAGGGAAGACCCAATTTTGCAGCAAGGATACCACCAACTGCAGCAAACTGGTCATCCTCGGACTGCACGCCTGTAAAGATTGCATCATATGGAATACCTTCTTTTTTTAAGAAATTGAATATAAGTGTGGCCCGCGCATTGGGGTCGTGGAGAATTTGCTCAGTCTCGATAAGGAAACCGTCCTTTATGCCCATGGCAATGGCCCTTCTCAAGACCTCGTCAGATTCTGCATCTCCAATGGAAATTGCCGTTGCAGACCCGCCGGTTTTCTCGGCAATTTGCACCGCTTCTTCAACGGCATAATTATCCCAGTCATTCACTTTGAAAGGCACTTTTGAGAAGTCAATCCCCTGCCCTTCATCAATAATGCGTAATTCTTCTTCCTGTGTTGCAGGTACCCTTTTCGTGAAAACCAATATATTCATCTTATAACACCTCCATCAAAATCTCGGATAGCTCTTTCACCGTTATCCCTTTTTCCGTTGCAGGGTCTTCAAGGGTCATAACGCAAAAAGGACAGCTCGTCGCAATCACTTCTGCTTTTTTTTCAACTGCCTCCCGGACTCGCACCTCGGCATTTCTCTGATATGTAGCCTCCACCTCAAAAAGCATTCTTCCGCCACCGCCTTCGCAACACATCGAGTTCTCTCTGGACCTCGAAAATTCCAGAAGCTCAAGACCATCTATAGAATTGAGTATGCTTCTTGGTTCATCAAAGATGCCATTTTGTTTCCCCAAGAAACACGGATCATGGTAGATAACCTTTTTGTTGAACGACCCTTTTGGGACGATAGAGCTTTCTTTGATCATTGCCGCTAAAACCTCTGTGTAATGTACAATCTTAATACCAAGGTC
Organism: Pseudomonadota bacterium; assembly: GCA_026388315.1. NCBI lineage: Bacteria > Pseudomonadati > Pseudomonadota > Pseudomonadota bacterium. Next base: position 55,568 of record JAPLKA010000045.1, read on the forward strand.
ACCATACTCCTTCTTGAGTGCATTCATGCAATGGGGGGAGAGCGCGATAATCTCCTTTACCCCATATTCTTCGAATGCAGCCTTGTTCTCTTCCTGGAGCTCCTCAAAAAGACCCGACTCCCCTATCCTTCGTATTTCATTACCGCAACAAGCCTCTTCTTCACCGAGCACACCAAACTCTATACCGCCCTTATTAAGTATCTTCGCCACGTTTTGCGGTATAACCATACATCTGGGATCATAAGCCTGGATGCAGCAGGTGAAAAGCAGCCTCTTCGATTCTGTTTCGCTTACATGTGGAACCTCAATATCGAGCTTTTCAAACCATGCCCCTCTCTTTGCTCGCGAACGGCCCCACGGGTTCTTCTGAACAAACGTGTTCTCAAGGGCTTTCTGGATAGCCAAAGGGATCGCTCCGTTTTCCACTAAAGCAGACCTCATTTCGATGATCACTTCGGAAGGCTTTACATCCCGTGGACATCTGAGGGTACAGGCACCGCATGACGTGCAGTACCAAGGAATTGATTCTTCGACCACGCTCTGGAATTGTTTTTTTCTCATGAGCATGCGGATATTGAAGGGGGTTCTCCCTGCTTCAGGGCAACTTCCTGTACATTTACCGCATTGGATACAGGTTAATACCCTGGTCTGGGTCTGACTAACCATATATGTATACCTCGCTGTTCATTCTCATCATATAATATTTTTGCAATTTATGTACCATGAAAAAATCTATAAAAACAAAGCATATTCAAGGGAATACCGAACCTTCCTTTTTCATTGTGTGTATAATTATGATACATCTGGTTCTTTTCAGTACATCATTGTACTGCCGGCTGTAGAGCAAATACTGAACGCTACACGGCGATTCTCTCTGGCATGGCAATTGCTAAATAAGGATACATGATCATAAGCGGAGGAAAAAAGATTAATCCCCGGGAGATAGAAAAAGTCCTCTATACGTTCCCAGGCGTCATCAAGGCCACAGTGATTGGGATACCTGACGATCGCCTGGGAGAGACAGTAAAAGCCCTCGTTGTTATGAGAGAAGGGATAACCGTCTCTGAGGCTGATATTGTAAATTTTTGCGGCGACTATCTTGCAGATTACAAAAAACCTAAATTAATTGAGTTCTGTAAAGAGTATCCCGAAAATCAATAACAGGATATCCCGGGAGAAAAACCCGTCCTGTCCCCTCTCAGGATGGGGGTATGAGGGAAAAACATATGGGAACAGGACAGGTTTTGGAGGGTTATTATTACTTCATGAACACAGAAGGCAGGTATAATACCAAGTCAGGGAATATGAAAAGCAGTACAACGCAGAGCACCAAAGCAATCAGGAACGGGTATACACCACTGTAAATCACACTCATGGGCACTTTGGTGATATTTTTCACTACAAAGACACACATGGCAACAGGAGGGATAACAGAGCCGATACACACAGTAAGAGAAACCATTATACAGGCCCATATGGGATCATAACCTAACTTTACGATTGCCGGAAAAAATATCGGCGTTGCAAGTATCATGAATGCAAGGTCATCAATGAATGATCCGCCTATGAGATACACGATAAATATAATGCTCATGGTAAAATGACGATGTATAGGCAGACTTACTATCCATGAAGCCGCATCGTCAGGTATATTTGTTACCGCAATAAAATGACCAAGGACTGTAGAGGAAGCAACAATAAGGAGAACCATGCAGGAAGTTCGCAAGGCTTCTTTAATTGACTGTTTTATCCCGCCGAACTTTATGTCTCCTTTTACGACACATAATACAAGCACAGCAAATGTTCCCACACTACCCGCTTCCGTGGGCGTAAAGAACCCATTCATCAATCCGCCTATGATGATAAAAAAGATTATTATGGGCCACATGACATCGGGAAGAGATTTTGCGCGGGCCTTCCATGAATATTTTTCGCTTGCCGGCCCTATCTCTGGATTTATACGAGCCCACCCGAAGATAATAACCGCAAAAAAGAAGGAAATCATAAGTCCGGGGATGATTCCCGCCATAAACAGCTTGCCTATGGATTGCTGTGTAATGAGTCCGAGAAGGATGAGTGTTACACTCGGCGGGATGAGCACTCCAAGCGTTCCTACCGTGGCAACAATGCCGGTGGATAATTTTTTACTGTAATTATACCTGTCCATTTCAGGAACTGCAACACTCGCGAAAGTCGCACACGTGGCAACGATAGACCCGCAGATCGCTTTAAAAATCGTTGCTCCTGCGACTGTCGCCATGGCTAATCCTCCGGGGATATGACCAAGGAATTTATGGGCACTGTCAAACAGCCTTTTAGCTATTCCGGCGTTGAATGCAATCTGGCCCATCAACACAAAAAGTGGTACAACGGTTAACCCGTACGATTCAAGGGAATCGTAGAAGTCATTTGCCAATATACTCATAGCTGCGCCTGGTGAAACTATGATTGCATACCCTGCAACACCTATAATAGCCATAGCAAAAGCCAGTTCTATACCCGTGAGGAACAAACCCAGTAAAAGAATAAGGCCGATAATACCGATGGTCATTTCATTCATTTTTTCTCTCCACTATCAAATATCTTAAACATATCGGCGACAAGAACAAAGCATTCTATAAGACTGCAAAATGCTAAGCCGTAAGCTGCAGGATAATACGGTATCTGGAGGGTCAACGAAACATCGCCGGCCTTATATAGGTGGTTAGCCTTTAAAAAAAGGTTCCATGCAAGAAGCGCAAATAAAGCAATACCCAACAACCTCGTGAAAACTAAAAAAGCCTTTTTGATAGTCTCCGCACGATTCTCTATAAGGAAATCAACAAAGATGTGTCCTTTGTCCAATGAGGTTTGAGGAATAGCAAACCCTACCACTATCGCACCCGCAACGGCTACCAGTTCGTATGTTCCTATCAGGGGTTTACCAAAGACCCTCAGTATGACATCTACCACCGTAAGCATCATCATGAGAAAAAGGACAATCCCTCCCAGTGTATTCATCCAGGAGCTCAGTCTTTTAAAGGCTTCTGTAAACGCTCTCATTTACCCTCCTATTGCGATGCCGGGGATGTAACCACCCCCGGCAGTCCCGCATGTTAAGCGTCTGTTGCTATTTTGCCTGTGCCTTGAGATAACCGCGGATAAACTTCAATGCCTCTTCTCCCGGCAAGTTTTTCTCTTTCGATTTCTTTACATATTCATCGAAGAGGGGCTGTGCCTTGGCTGCCCACCGCGCATTTTCTTCCGCTGAAAGTTTTATGCTCTTGTTGCCTCTTTTATGAGAATATTCCATCCCTTCACTATCCATCGTATCCCAAAGTTTCCCCTGTTTTTCAATATATTCAAGATTTATCTGCTCGATTATTTTCTGAAGATTCGGTGGAATGCTGTTCCATTTATCCTTGTTCATGGCGACGATAAAGGTAGCAGTATAGGCAGATCCATAGTTTTCGGTCGTGTACTTGATTACTTCTCCAAGTTTCCAGCCTTTCAGGGCTTCATATCCACACATGAGTCCATCAGCAACACCTTTCGAAAGGGCATCATATGCGTCTCCCATAGGCATTGCAACCGGTGTTCCGCCAAGTAGCGACATAAATTTTGCGTTCGACCCGAAGGTCCTGATTTTCATACCCTTCAAATCTTCAAGTTTGTTTACAGGTTTTTTGGTATGCAAAATGCCGGGACCCTGGGCATGAAAATACATTACCTTCACATCATTAAATTCTTTAGGCTTGAACTTGTTATAATATTCGTTTACCAGTCTTGTCGCAACAACACCGCTCGGATAACCGAGTGGATAGTCCAGGACTTCCGAAAGAGGGAATTTCCCCATGGTATAACCGAGAACACAGTTACCTATATCGACAACACCAGTGAGAATACTGTCATATGTCTGGGGCGGTGATGTCAGCGTTGCTCCTGCAAAGTGGCGGACTTTTACCTTGCCGTTTGTCCTTTTCTCAACTTCCTTACACCACTGGTCCGAGATAACAGCGTTCTGATGACTTACCGGGAAAAAGGTTGAGTACCTGAGTGTAATGACCTTTTCCTGAGCAAAACTGACCGTGGCGACCATGCATGTGACCACAAAAAACAAAAGTACAAAAAAATGGAAAACACGAAACCGTTTCATAAAGCCCCCTTATGAATTTATTTTAACTTCTTTGTTATGAAGCAATTTTAATGCCATAACACTGAACCTCTGAAATCTGGAAGTCCACATAAAAAAACGTGGTTTCAGGATGTGCGTATTGGATACACCACTGTATCGTATGGATACGTCTCCAACTGTAAAACACCTAAAAAACCTTTTTAAGCAGTTCGCTCGCTATAACAGCCTTTTCAACCTCTTTGGAACCTTCGTAGATTTCTATGATTTTTGCATCCCTGTAAAACCTTTGAATGTCGTACTCGGAAATATAACCATAACCTCCATGGAGTTGTAATGCTTCGTTTGCAACATATACTGCTGTTTCTCCGGCATACCATTTTGCCATTGAGACCAGGGCAGGATCGAGTTTGCCGTTATCGAGAAGGTAGGCTGCTCTCCAGTAAAGACTTCGCGCCGCCTCAATTCTTGTTGCCATCTCAGCGATCTTGAACTGGACGCCCTGAAGCCTGGACAGAGTTCCCCCAAAGGCCTTCCTTTTCTTGACATGAGAAATGGCCATCTCAAGTGCTCCCTGGGCAAGACCAACACCTTCAGCCGCCACATGGTTCCTCGTTTTGTTGAAAAAATCCATTAGCTGATAAAAACCTCGCCCCTCCTTCCCTATAATGTTATCTACCGGCACTTCCACATTGCTGAAACTGACTTCTGCCGTATTTGATGCCCTGATTCCCATCTTGCCATGAATCTTTACGGCCTCAAAGCCCGGAGAATCAGTATTTACCAGTATTACACTGCACCTCTTGTGAACGTCCCTTTCATCTGGCGCTGTGATAGCATATACGAGAAGGTAATGTGCAATGCAGCCATTCGTTATAAACATCTTTGATCCATTAACGATATACGTATCACCTTTCTTTTCTGCCCGCGTCTTGACCATGGTTATGTCACTGCCCGCATCCGGTTCAGTAACAGCAGTGCCGATTATAGCTTCTCCTGCAATAATCGGCGGTAGATATTTCTTTTTTTGTGTTTCAGTCCCGAAAGATTGTATCATTTCTGAACCAAAGCTGCAGGAAACAAGAGCCTGTCCGCAGCCCGGGTCAACACGCCAGAACTCCTCAGTTATAAGGGAGTGTTCGAGGAAACCTAAACCGGCACCTCCATATTCTTCCTTGATGAATGTGCCAATAAAACCGTTTTCTGCCGCGCGCTTCCATATAGCCGGATCGAACTCTTCCTTTTCATCGAATTCTTTCGCCCGATCTCTGAATTCCTTTTCTGCGAATTCCCGTGCAGCTTTTGCTATGTCTTTCTGTTCTGTTGTAAGTTCCATCAACTACCTCCATACAATTTTCTGGGGCTCACGTCGCCCCCTCCACCAGCAAAGCTGTCGGAGCCTCCCCCTCGCGCCTACCGTGCGGGCTATTCCACTTGACACTTTCTTTATGCGCAAAATGGTGCTCTCGTTGTCTCATTTTGAAGCAAATTGCTTCCGTAATTCAGGTTTTGAGATTTTACCGGCAGGATTACGGGGCATTTCAGGCAGATAATAGACTAATTTAGGTACCTTGTAACCGGCAATCTTCCCTTTACAATACTGAATTATATCTTCTTCAGTTGTTTCTTTATCATTTTTTAATACCACAACAGCCGCAATAGCCTCCCCCCATACAGGGTGCGGAACGCCTATTGCGGATGATTCCAGAACAGATGGATGTTCGTTCAGGACTCGTTCAATCTCCGCCGGGTAAACATTTTCACCGCCAGTAATGATCATATCCTTTTTACGGTCAATCACATAAACATATCCCTTTTCATCGATGGCACAGATATCTTCAGTGTAGAACCATCCATCCCTGAAGGCTTTCTTTGTTTGTTCTTCCTTTCGCCAGTACCCGCGAGAGGTGCCCAGTCCTCTTGCTTTCATTTCGCCTGTGCCCGGCGGAACAACCGGTTTGTCGTTCTCATCCACAATAACTATTTCACAGTCATAAGCATCTCTGCCACACGACTCGAGTATTTTTAGATTTCCTCTGGCAAGCTCCCCGGCAATATCCTTTGCTGACAGATTTGTCGTAACACCGGTTGTCTCAGTTGTTCCGTGATGCTCGCCAAGTATACACCCGAAGGTATCAATAAACTGTTTATAAACAGAAGGTATGATGCCGGCTCCGGCAAACCATAGTTTTTTCATGCTTGAAATATCGTATGTATCTTTGAACGTTTGCCAGGTATCGAGCAACATCCTCACCATAGGCGTCGCAAGCATGCCGGCTACCAGTCGTTCTTCCTGTGCTGCCCTGAAAAAGGTTTCAGCATCCCACTTCTGGAATAAGATGCTCGTAGCTCCTTTATAAAAAGGCCCGAAAAATGAACTTGTTGCCGTTACATGGTACATGGGGCAGATTGTAAAACCTACATCACCTGTTTCGATGTGATTATTAAATGCACAGGTACGGCCCTGATGGTAAATATTCAGATGTGTTTGCATCACGCCTTTTGGCAGTCCTGTTGTCCCGCTGGTATACATAAGCATGGCAATATCATCCTCAAACACATCGGCGTTTTCTTCGGCAGATGAAGCATTTTTTATAAGTTCTTCATAGTCGTACCAGCCCTCAGGTTTCTCTTCTTTTGGCCCTATGTAAACAAACTTCACAAAAGAAATAGAATTTTTTATCTGTTCAACGGTCTTGATGTACTGATGGTCAACAAATAAAACAAGAGGCATTGCATCGGACAATACGCCCGTCATCTCTCTTGCCGCAAGCCGGAAATTGACAGGTACAAAAATGAAACCAGCGCTCGGTACGCTGAGGATAGCTTCCATGTACTCAAAACTGTTCTGGCTTAATATCCCGACGCGGTCACCTTTTTTTAATCCCATGGCGCACAATGCATTACCCGTTCTGTTTGCCCTGTCTTTTAACGCTTTAAACGTGCAAGCTTTGCCTGTCTCAAATTCTTTCATAGCTATCTTGTCCGGATACAGTGCGGCGTTTCTATTGATTAAAGTTTTTATTGTGCAAAACGATCTTTCTCCAACCATGTTGGCTCCTCCTGCTATTTTCTGGGGCTCACGTCGCCCCCTCCAACGGCAAAGCCGTTTGGAGTCTTCCCCTCTCGCTCGCGAGACTCGCTGCTTCGTTAATTACTCTCGATGTGCCCGTTTCTATGCTTGACCCATCGCTTTCATACAACTCCTGACAAATAGCTAACTGCTTGTTTTGTGTATAGTGATTGTAAGCTGGGTTCACGAATAACTAGGAATGCAATTGTGGTGCCAACTGGAAATATCGCTCCGCTAAATCATTAGAGACGTGTATATTGCTTATATTTTAATGGGTACGAGAAAAACTGGATTCAGAAATGATGACGAAAAAGGTAACAATTGTATCCAAACGGGTCACTTCAAATCATTTCCTATCTTCTGGTAAAGTTTTTTTCGGCTGATGCCGAGCAGTCTGGCGGCTTTGCTCTTGTTGCCATCTGCAAACATGAGGACCCTTTCTATATGTTCCTTTTCTATATTGTCCAGTCGTAAAGTGTTTTGATTCAATCTCTGTTTTCTGTTCTTTGAGGCGGCCACCGGCATGGTATGCACCATACTGTGGGGCAGGTCATCGGTTAATATCTCTCCTCTGTCCACAGAAACAAGGACGGCTCGCTCAAGCACATTAGCCAGTTCCCTCACGTTTCCAGGCCAGTTATACTCTACGAGAAGGTCCATGGCCTGCTTGGAAATTGATTTTTTCTTTCCGCCCATAGCGTGTTTTTCCATAAAATATTCCACCAAAATGGGGATATCATCTCTCCGATCATTGAGCGGGGGCACCACAATTACAAATGTATTAAGTCTGTAAAACAGGTCTTTACGAAACCTGTTCGTCTCAATTTCTTCTTCTATGCTCTTGTTTGTGGCGAATACAAATCTAACATCCACCCTGATCTCTTTTGTATCTCCAAGTTTCCTGAAGACAGCACCCTCAAGAACGCGTAAAAGTTTTGCCTGGATTGCAGGGCCCATATCTCCCACCTCGTCAACAAAGAACGTACCCTTGTTGGCTATCTCGAGGAGGCCTACTTTATCTGTCTGGGCTCCCGTGAATGCGCCCTTTTTGTATCCGAATAACTCGCTTTCAAGGATATTTTCTTGCAGACAACTCGCATTAATAGCCACAAAAGGATTTGCAGAACGTGTAGAGAGGGCATGGATTGCCCTTGCCACCAGTTCTTTTCCGGTGCCGGTTTCCCCGAGGACTAATACGGGAACATTCGAAGTGCTGACCAGTGAGATAAATTTTTTCACTTCTCTCATTTTCTTGCTTTCACCTATGAGTCTGTCGTGTAACTCAATGCGCTGAAGGTGTTCCTCAAGAACAATATTCTTTTCCTTCAACTGTTTTTTCTCATAGGCTTTAAGTATTACGTTGTGCAGCTCCGAAAGTTTGCAAGGCTTTGTAAGGTAATCATAAGCCCCAAGCTTCATGGATTGTATTGCCGTATCAACCGATGCATGGCCTGTAAGCATAATGACTTCGACGGTAGGCTGCATCTCCTTTAACCTCCCCAGAAGCTCTACACCGTCTATATCGGGGAGTCTTATATCGAAGAGCCCGATGTCCAGCGCCTCCTGTTTTATTATTGAGATGGCCGCCCTGCCGTTTAAGGCTGTGAAAACTTCCATACCTTCTTTGGAAAGTTTTTTTCGAAATGCCTCTATTAATTGATGCTCATCGTCAACGATCAGGATGCGTATCATGGTAATCTATTCAACCCCTTTGATTTTTGAAAGACAGGCAGGGCGATAATAAAGAGACTCCCTCTTCCCAGCTTGCTTTCTACTTCGATCCTCGCACCCATCCTTTTCAGGAATTCATAACACAATGTGAGGCCGAGCCCTATACCTTTTCCAGTATCTTTAGTCGAGAAAAAGGGTTCAAAAATCTTGTCCACCAATCCATCGTGTATGCCTATCCCATTATCCTCGATCTCTACCCTGACAAAATTGCCTGTAATCCGAGCCCCTATCCTTATCGCTGCTCCTTCCCTTCCTTCGAGTGCGTCTGTCGCATTATGCAGTATGTTAAGAAAGCATTGCTTAAGTGCACTTATATCACCTTTGATATGAGGTAACACGTCAGCTATCTCTTTAATCAGCCGGATCTTCAGTTTTTTTAGATTTAAGACTCCAAGGAGTTCATTTAATAATGCATGCAAGTCTACTTCGTGAACCTCAAAATCCTCTTTTTTCGTGATATCGATCATATCTTTAATAATATTTTTACACCTGAAGGCCTGTTCTTCAATGACTTCAAGGTGTTCGCGAAGCTCTTCAATTTCAACTTTATCGACCATACCATCCTTGACATTCTGAAATAATTCGCATGCAAGCTCGGAATTGGCGGCTATTGCGGCAAGGGGATTGTTCAGTTCATGAGCAACACCCGTCATGAGTCTACCTATGACCGACACTTTTGCATCCTGGATAGACTGTATCCTTGCCATTACCTTTTCGCTTGTATCCTCTATGATACAGAGGAGACCTTCGACTTTTCCATCCTTTGCTTTTAACGGCACCCCTCTAAAGTGGATATAGTGCCCCCGGTCTCCTTTATATGTGGTAAATGGAAAATCCCACAACTCAAAAGGTTCACCCTCCAATCCTCTCTTTATACAATCGGCAAGACCACATCGTATTGTATAGGGATTTTCAATCCAGTTAAAACCTAAAAGTTTTTCCTCAGCCTCCGCACCTAAACCCGAAAGGGTTGCAAGTGCTGGATTTACACTTATGAACTTACCCGTTCTATCAATGGTAAAAATGGCTACCGGTGCATTATCAATGATTGCAGTATTAAAATCGTTGAGGCGCCGAAGATCTTCTTCCGCCTTCATATAATTGGTAATATCCTGAACGGTTTCAATGATGAGGGTCTCTTTATCGCCCTCTCCTTCCTTGAGCGGCGTTGCAGTAACATAATAATACCTTGATTCACCTTTGTATTCGCTTTTTATTTCAGTATGTTCCGTTCTTCCGCTCTTGAGGGTCTTCAATACCGGACAATTCCTGCACGGCCTTTTCCGCTTGAAAACCTCTTTGTAACAGCATATTTCACCATAATGAAGAATATTTTTCTTCTGAAACCAGTACACTGCCCTTTTATTCATCCATTGAATTTTTCGTTCATGGTTGAGGACATAGAGACCCATAGGCAAAAGGTCGAGGATTGACTGCGCGGTGCTAAAGTCTATCTGTTGGTTTAATTTCATATTTAAATCAAGCTGTTCCAGTATACACGAAGTACATTGAATTCTATCATAAGAAAACCATTTTATAAACATCTAAGCCGGATAGAATTGTCGCCGTTCAAAATATTATTATTCTCGATATTTATTTCTGTTGCTTTAAAATGATAGTATAAGGGCATAATGATTTCACTGAAAATAAAACAGAAACGGATTGGCCCTGTCGTAGGCCACCATCCATGGGTATTCTCCCAGGCATTTGTTTCCATCCCTGAAGGATTAAGCCCCGGCAAACCGGTAAAACTGGTAAGCGAGAATGGCGGATTTCTTGCAACCGGCTATTTCAGCTCATATTCTCAAATCACTGTACGGATATGGGGTTATGACGAAAACGAAGTTGTGGATGAACAATTCTTTGTCAGAAGGATAGAAAATGCATACCGGTTAAGAAAGCGTTACGTGGAATGCAATGAAACCAATGCATTCCGGCTGATTAACGGGGAAAGCGACTTCCTGCCCGGGTTGATTGTTGATAAATATGCAGATTATCTTGTTGTCCAATTCCACACGAGAGGCATTGAAATCTGGAAGGATCTGATTATCAGGGCGCTTGATAAAGCAATTAGCCCGAAGGGCATTTACGAGCGCTCCGATGTAGCTGTTCGAAGAATGGATGGGCTCGAAAGTATTCATGGAGTCCTTTTGGGCTCTGTGCCGGACTTCATTACTATCAAAGAAAATGGCTTCCAGTTTCTCGTTGATGTGAAACACGGCCAGAAAACAGGGTTTTTCCTCGATCAGCGGGACAAACGAAAAGCCATCATGAAATACGTAAAGGATGCATCTGTTCTTAATTGTTTTTCCTATACCGGCGGCTTTGCTGTATATGCGCTTGCCGGCGGCGCCAAAAAGGTCATAAATGTTGATACTTCGGAAAAGGCGCTTGAGCTTGCCAGGGAGAATATTAAACTGAACGGGTTTGAAGTGGATACATGCGAATTTATCGTCAGGGATGTAAAAGATTACCTGAAACACCTTGACAAGGGTTTTGATGTGATTATCCTTGACCCCCCTGCCTTTATTAAGGATCGGAGGAAGAAAAATGAGGGTATTGCCGGCTATAAATCGATAAACGAAATGTCACTCAGGGCACTCTCACAGAGCGGCATCCTTGTAACCTGCTCCTGCTCTGCCCACCTGAAGCTCGAAGACTTCCGGTTCCTTCTCTCCGAGGTCGGTGGGAAGATCAAAAAACCCCTGAGGTTTCTTGAAACGTTTACCCACGGTATAGACCATCTGCAACTTGTCCCTTTTATTGAAGGCGAATATTTGAAGTGCTTTTTCATAAGTATTTGAAAAATGGTATAATACCAAAAGGCCAACTGTGAAACAAAGATCTTTACTCCTCATCTTGCTGGGTATTTTCCTGTTCACTACAGGGGTAGCCCTTTATCTCCGCACACCCCTGTTTTATCGTCACCTTGCCTATATTCTTGAATACAAATACGGGTTTACGATCTATGCTGATAATGTCCGTTACTCCCCTTTTTTAAAGGCAGAAATATCCAATTTGCAGATAGCAAATTTAGAAAAAGACAAATTTTTTTTCGCAAGCACACAAGTCAACTTTGAAAGTAAACCTTCGGCAGCAATAAGAGGTGAAATTGAAAAGATCACCCTCAAAGAGCCCAAAATACAGATACGAATCGGTGATAAAAAAGAAACAGAAACCGACCTCTCTTTCATTAAAAAAATCCCGCCCGTCCACCTGCTCATCATGCAGAAAGGTGAATTCAAGCTCATCTTTGGCGCTACCCACTATGAATTAACCTTTAAAGATATCGACCTTGATGTTAAAGGTTTTTCGCCGGATAAAGGGGGTAACGTTACATTCCGGGGACTGGTTGATATAACTGGTAAGGAACCATCTGAAGTGACAGGGAGCGGCCGGTGCAAAGGCTCCATGAACCTTACCGGCCTTTTCCCAGCGCCTATCGGAACAGGACTGCTTGAAATATCCTTAAATTCCGGCGTCTTTAAAACAACATCCCTGGAAAATGCAAAACTGTATCTTGCGATAACCTTCGGTAAAGAGCGCATCACTGTCTCACGCATCGATATATCGGCAGATTCGATAATGTTTAAAAATGGCCCTGCCAGCAAATCAAAAATCAAGAACCCCCTATTAAAGGCAATCATGGTCTATGAATTGAAACCAAAAACGCTTATCGTTGACCGTTTTCAGTGCGAAATACCATCATTGGGGACTTTTAAGGGTTATTACAGCGGCACGATGAAGGATATCTTTCCCTGGAAAGCCGCTGTTGATGCGGCAGACATAGATTTTACAACGCTCTTTGCATATTTAAAGCCATTTATTGAAAAACCCGGTGATGAGAAGTGGTCAATCCAGGGGAAAGGCGCACTCAAGAGCGAAATGGAAGGCGCCCTGAAGGGTAAGGATCCGACACTTTCAGGCAAGGCTACTCTCCAGTTCCGGAAGGGGGGGTTCAGTTCAGCAGACGGCACAAAGGCCGCGCAGGGGATTGAGGGCACGATGGTATTGAAATTCAGTATTCCCTCGGAGAGTAAAAAATCGAGCGCACAAATCTACTCCGAGGTCTCTTCGGGAGAGTATCTCTTCGGGAAATACTATAAAGACCTCTCTAAAGAAAAGAACAGCATATCCGCTGACACAGACATATCCATCAGTGATAAACACCGCTTTGATTTCAAGGGAAGCTTAAACCTTTTTGATACAGGCAAATATACCTATGCCGGTTCTCTCGATAAAGAAGACTGGAATGTTTCCTTTTCAGCAGAGGATATCTCCTCCGATAAACTCCTGTCCATAACGCTCTATGATTATCTCAGTGAAAACCACCCTACCCTCAAAGACCTTCGCGTGAAAGGAACAATGTCTACAGAAGTCAGATTAACCGGTAGAGGTGAGGGAATATCTCTCCATGGAAATGTCCGGCTGAATGACATATCCATCCTCATTCCGGAGAAATCGGTTTCAGCGAAAAACATTTCAATGAACCTCCCCTTTGACCTCCACTACCCTTCAAAAATAAAACCAGGGATAAGGTCAAAAAGCGGCGAGTTATATATCGGGACACTTGAAAAGGATGCGTTGAAACTTTCTGACATGACTATCCCTTTTCTCGTTACAGCAAATAATATCCTTATTCCGGGAGAGTTTGAGCTGCCGTTTTATGGAGGAAAAATAAAGATTATAGAGTGCAGGGGCGAAGATGTCCTTGTTCCTTCAAGGAAATTCAATTTTGCCGCAAAAATTGAAAATGTGGATATAAGCTCACTGCTCGAGGAGTTAACGGGTCTGCAATTACCGGGCAATGTGGAGGCACAATTCCCCCTCGTTGGATATGAGGATGGAAGATGGATAACAAAAGGCGCCACTTCAGTAAAGATCTTCGGCGGTTTCATTGAGGTTGAGAATGTGCAGATAAAAAACCTTTTTTCTCAGGGAAGAACCATGAGAGGAAACATAGCCTTTTATGACATTGATCTTGGTAAAATCACCGACACCATTAAAATCGGAAAAATCAAAGGAGTTATAAACGGCTTCATTAAAAACCTTGAAATAGAATATGGCCAGCCATCAAGCTTTGTCCTTGAGATTGATTCGATTAAAAAGAGTGGGATCGAACAAAAAATAAGCGTCGATGCCATTGAGAACATATCAATAATAGGTACAGGCTCGGGCGCAGTGGGATCAATCCTGAAAAGCGGTATAAACAGTTTTTTCAAAGAATATCCTTATAGCCGCATTGGCATAAAATGTATTCTTGAAAACGATAATTTCCATTTGAGTGGTAAAATCCATGAGGGCGGCACAGAGTATTTTATACGACGTGGCTTCTTGCGGGGCATAGATGTGGTTAACATGGCCTCGGACAACACGATAAGCTTTCAAGACATGCAGGAGAGGGTTTGGAGGATTTTTAAGAAGGATGGAGATGGACCAACTTTTACAACGAGTATGAATTAGCTAAGCAGTGAGCAGGGGTCAGTAAGCAGTAGGTGCATAGTCCGAAGTGCTTAGTATAAAAAAGGAGGATTTTATGATCAAAAAATTCAGACACTTCACTTTCGTAACGGTAATTTTTTTAGCGGCCTGCGTAACGGTAAACGTCTACTTTCCTGCAGCAGCAATACAGAAGGTGGCCGATCAGATTGTAGATGATGTCACCGGTACAAAAGACCAGCAGAAACCGGAGAGCAAACCGGATATAAAAAGCCGGCTTTTTGACGAACTGAAAAAAATTAATCTGGGGCCGAAGGAGGCATATGCCCAAGCAGACATAACCATATCAACACCTGCTATACGCAACATCAGACAATCGATGAAGGAGAGCTTCCAGCAGTTGAAACCATTTTATACTCGCGGCAGCGTTGGAGAAAATAATATGGGTTTCGTGGAGGTACGCAACACTTCAGACCTCAACATGAAAGAAAAAGCTGATGTAACAAGACTTGTGGATCAGTTGAATAAAAATCGTACAGCCCTCTATGCCGAGATTATGAAGGCCAATAAGCTTGATACCAATTCGTTACCTCAGGTTCAGAAAATATTTGCCAACGCCTGGCGGAGCAAATCGCAAACTAACTGGTGGATACAGAACGATAACGGAGTGTGGGAGAAAAAACAGTAAAATTATCTAACTACTTCATCTGTGCAATTTCTGCCTTTGCGAGGGCAATCTTTGCCGCTGCCAATCTTTTATAATAATCCTTTGTCTTCTTTGCATTGCCGGCAGCAATGGCCTTCATGAGGTCGCCCTCAAGCTCGGCTACTTCAAGAAGCCTGTAATAATCGAGAGATTCCTTCATGTGGGCCAGAACGATCATTCCTGTGATGACTGGATGGTTATTTGTTACATTGGCATCCTTGAACCTGATTCCATGCTCCAGTTCAACTTCGAGACCGGCGTGGAATTGTTCGGGGTCAATAGCCATTTTTTCGGCATTCACCAGTTTCAGCAATGCTTTTGCCTCTTTTGGCTGAACCTTTGCTTCTTTCAACTTTGTCCAATCTCTGATTTTAAGTTCCTTGCAGACTTTACCTACTTCTTCCTTCGTAATGTAATCCGGTAATTTCATATTACCCTCCTCTTAAGTTTTAAAAATTTTACAATGACTTTCAATCGCCCCCATATATTCTTCCAGGCCTTCCACCATCAGGTCGTTATGCCCGGCATGGGGTATAAAGAGCGAAACTTTCTCAGCGGCCCCGGAAAGAGCATAAAGCGCCCTCCCCTCTTCAGCCGGGATGATTTCATCCTCTTCACCGTGTATGATTAGAGTGGGAATTACCACTTCCCTTATCTTCAGGTCATTCCCGAAACCAACAGGGTTTTCAACGTCTTTGAATAGGTGGGTCACCCCCAGCCGCGCAAACTGGTTCCGGGAGCTGGCAAAACCGCTTTCCACGATCAATCCCTTCAACTGCCGCTGGTAGTGATAGGCCACCTCAATAGCCGGAGCGCTTCCCATGGACCGCCCCATAACAAAAAGATCCCCGTTGTAACCCAGGTCGTGAAGAATGGCGACAAAACCCTGGAAGGTGGGATGGGCATCTCTTATCATGCTGCTGCAGGAAGGATTGCCGTCGCTGAATCCGTATCCGCGGTAATCGGCTACAAACAGGTTCAGTCCGCGTTCCCTGTACAGTGGGTCAATATAGTCATAGTCCAGGCACGTCTCTCCGTTGCCGTGAAAATACAGGATGTTGGGTGCATTGTTTCGGGCCGGATAGAACCGGCAACCGATAGAAATATCTTCAGCTACTTTGATAAAATAGTTCATCACGTTCGGCGGGTTCTGGCCTTCGATAAACTCCCGGCGAGGAAAAAACAACCGGGAAATGATCTCCGGGCGATCCATCAGTTCCAGACCGTTTTCGAAATCGATCATACTATTTTTTTACCCTCCCTACTTCGCCGCTTTCAAGCCGTACTTTTATTCCATGCGGATGGTGAGGAGATTTGGTGAGGATATCCTTCACGACCCCTTCTGTCAATGTCCCTGTGCGTTGATCTTTCTTCAGAACGATTGAAACCTTTATACCGGGTTTTATATCGGACCGTGTCATTCCATCCATAATAATTTCTCCCTGACCAACCTAAAAATGTATTAACTGCTTCACCTTTTCCAGAATTGCTGCCATAATAGGACCAGCCGTGCCGTTTACGATTATATCGGCCATACCGTCGCAGGCCGTCTCGTCCCGATTGATGATCGCCAGTTTTGCCCCTCCTTGTTTTGCAACGACGGGCATGTGGGCGGCAGGGTGTACAACAAGGGACGACCCGACAACCATAAAGAGATCACATGCTTCTGAGCGTCTATAGGCTTCCGCCGTTTCCCACTCAGGCATGGACTGACCAAAGGAGATGGTGGCAGGCTTGAGGAGACCTCCGCAGGCATCACACCGGGGAGCCTTTTCTCCTGCGGCAACCCGTGTCTGGATGTCGTCCCGCTCGTATTTCTTGCTGCAGCTCAGACAGGTCACATGCATAGCGGTTCCGTGGAGCTCCAGCACCTTTTTCTCTGAATTGCCTGCTTTAAAGTGGAGACCGTCAATGTTTTGAGTAATCAAACAGTCGAGTTTTCCCAGCCGTTCCAGCTCAGCGATTGCGAAATGGCCCGTATTGGGCGGTGCGTCTTTCATGGACTCATACATTTCCGTGGCCACCTGCCAGTACTTCTCACGGGCCCTTTCATTGGAGATGAAGTTCTGGAAATAGAAGACTCCAGGGTCGTATTTGTCCCAGACACCTCCGGGACTACGGAAGTCGGGTATGCCGGATTCTGTGCTCAGGCCTGCACCCACAAAGACAACAACAATCTTTGCATTCACAATCCATTCAGCTATCTCTCGTATTTTATCTTCCATTCTTCTGCTCCTTTACCTGCTGCTGAAGGCTTTATGAATCAGAATCAAGATTATAATGCTGCGCGAAAAGAGTCAAGATATAATGCTCCGGGACAGTAGACCGTAAACACGGTTCATGGTCCATAGCGGGTCAATAACGGATATCCCGAGCTTTGTTTAAACCATGGAAGTGAAAGTGAAACCGCAGATACTGAAACTAATAAATTAAGATAATTAAGTTATTAGTTTTTATGCCGATAACCCTGTAATGCCCTGCATGAAACCTATAGGGGCAGATTACGGTAACCGGGCACCTTTGGGTATGTGTCCTAAGAATGAAAAAACGTAAGGGAGGATATATACATGGGTACAGGTCAGTCGAATATCCTTCTCGAAACAGGCACCAATGAAGTGGAAATCCTGGAACTTTTCATTGAAGAAGATAATTACACGGGCTATTATGGGGTCAATGTGGCAAAAGTGCTTGAAATAATCCCTTTGCCCGCAAAAATCATGAGACCCCCTAAACTCAAAGAAACCTTTATTTTCGGAATGTTCAATCACCGGGATAAGATCATCACCCTTCTTGATCTTGGTGTATGGCTGGAGAGAACCAGGATTGAGCATACACCGCCAAAGGTATTGATCACAGAGTTCAATAATGTGACAAATGCCTTTCTGGTTTCCGGAATTACCAGAATTCATCGGGTTGCTTGGGGCGACATCAAGCCCCTGGACGGTTACATGGAAGGACTTAGTGATACTGTTACCGGGGTTATCAAGGTGGATGACAGGCTCATATTTATCCTTGATCTCGAGAAGGCTGTTGCAGATCTGAATCCCGAATTGGCTATATCAGCTTCATCGCTGACCCTCTTGAATGATAATCCGGTTGAAGATATACCTATCAAGGTGCTCCATGCAGATGACTCTCTCGTTATCCGCAATACGGTTAAGAAAAGGCTGGAGGAGAATAAGATCTTTTCAGTCCACTCTGCCACTAATGGCGATGAAGCGTGGAACTATATGGTTGAAATGAAGAACAGGAGCCACAAAAGCGGGACAAAACTGACCGATTTTGTTGATATTATACTTAGCGACATCGAAATGCCCGGCATGGACGGTTATCACCTGTGCAAAAAAATCAAGGAAGACCCGGAACTAAAATCGATTCCAGTCGTACTTTTCTCTTCATTAATTACGGACAAGCTCACCCACAAAGGAGAGGCTGTAGGTGCAGACGGTCAATTCGCAAAACCTGACATGCAACTCATATTATTTATGAAAGAACTGGTTGAAAAAAGGCGTCAGACAGTCGAATAGAGTTCATGCTGCGGCAGGTGTGCATCTTTTTCTACATTTTTGCCCCGCTTTCTGGTATGCTTTTACCCCATGCGCCCATAGCTCAAATGGACAGAGCGTTTGACTACGAATCAAAAGGCTGCAGGTTCGAGTCCTGCTGGGCGCATTTGATTTTATAAGCTTTCCATCACTGCTTATAAAACTTAGTTTGGTCCGACCCCAACCCCACTGGTTCAACGCCAAAAACAATGATCCTTCCGTTCAAGTGGTCAATATATTTTGGTACGTATAGTATCCCGTAATAAATAAGTTACATCTTCAGAAAAAAATGATATGTTTTTTAGTAATAATTATTATTCGCATACAACTACGCCATCGAAGCCAAGGTTACGTGGTTGGAATATTATGGCACTGCGGGACACAAGGCAGTGAATGGAGAAAGCAAAGCTCAAGCGTAGTATATGGAAAAAACAGTTTATTTAACTCAAATACAAAAGAATATATTTCATGAACGATGAAAAGTACATGGCCATTCCTCCAGGCGCGATAATACCTGGAAGTTTACCGAAGTTTAAAATATATGTCCTTTCACCAAATGGGCGCCACACCCTCTGGGCGCTTGATGGTAATGATGTCAATACGAAACAGCTAACAAAACTTGCCGACAGCGGACTAAAAGAGGTTTTCATCGACCTCGAAGAAGAGATCGAGTATGAACAATATCTTGAGGTTCACCTGGGGGGTATCCTTGAGAACCAGGGATCGTCGGACGAGCAGAAGGCAGCTATATTCAGTAAAGTTTCCACAAATGTTGTCAAAGACTCCTTTGAAACATCCTTGGGACTGGGTACAATGAATATGGATGCCTTGCAGCGGACGCAAGCAATGGTCAAAAACGCGCTGATATTTATAGCGGAATCAAATTCCCTTCAGGCACTGTCGAAAATGATTGGCCATGATTACAAGACATATGAGCATGCCACTAAGGTTCTATGGTTTACAGTGGCCTTTCTCAGGAATAACCCGGACGTTATTGAACAGATAGAACCGGATTATCAGGCGTTCGATGAAGCTCAGAAAAAGGAAATATTAAAACAGTGCGGCGTCGGCGCCATGCTCCATGACATCGGAAAGGTTTTTGTCTCCCAGGAGATACTCAATAAAAACGGACCTCTCACCGCAGTCGAGTGGGAAATCATGAAACACCATCCCTTGAGCGGTTTGGCGATGCTCCTCGATACGGAAACCCCCATTTTTGTCAAGAAAGCCGTATTACATCACCATGAGGACTTTTGCGGCGGCGGCTATCCCATGAGCTTGGAAGGGCAAAATATAACTATCCTGGCCCGCGTATTGAGAATTGTAGATGTATTCGATGCCATGACGTCCCGCCGGCCATACAAAGAAGCCCTATCTCCGGTGAAGGCGGCGCAGATCATGGTTGGAACGCCGACAGAGAAAATAAAAATAGAGGATGGTTCAGAGCAGGATGATCGCGATCAGGGCATGAAACAATGCTTCGATGAAAAGCTGCTCCGAAAATTCATATTATTTCTTGGCAAAATATCGTCCGGAATGTGAAAAGACCGATTTTAAACATTACTATTTCAATTGGTAATTCTTAGAGTCTCATCCAGGGGTACCCTCATGCCCCGTAAAAAAATCACAATAATCTTGACACTTTTGTTCCCAATGTTATGATATATAACAACATAGAGACTTCGGAAGACAATTTTACCGATCATGTAAGCCTTAATCCTGCCGAAGGCAGGACATCACAAAATTTAAAAGAGGGGGCAACGATATGTCAACAGAGCAAACAAGTGCAGGCCCGGAGTTTTTGTACATTCCCATAGGAAACATCGTGGTGTTGGAACAGGTACGCTCAAATATTAATACAGAATCAGACTCATTCAAGTCGCTTGTGCAATCGATCAAAGACAAAGGCATCTTAGAACCTCTCCTTGTAACAAGAGGAGATGGCGACTCATACACCCTCATCTGCGGGGAAAGGCGTCTGGAAGCAGCCCGGCAACTCGAACTTGAATTAGTACCGGTGCGGATCATAGAAGCAGGTAAGGAATCAGGTGAGACTATAGCCCTTCAACTGACAGAGAACCTCCAGAGAGAAGATCTGAATCCTATGGATCAGGCGAAGG